>JAYUQE010000547.1:0-6792 GCA_043756905.1 Burkholderiales bacterium
GCGCAGGGCCGCAGCAGCGAGCAGCGCAGCCAGGTGGCGCAGGTGCAGCAGCAGATCCAGGTGCTGGCGGCTGAAACCCGCAGCATTGATGAACAGCGCCGCGCCTTGCAGGGCCGGCATGAACGCCTGAAGGCCGAGCGCGGCGCGCTGGCCGTGCCCGACCTGCAACGCCTGGGCGAACTGAAGACCAGCAGCGCAGGCGCTGAGGCAACGCGCAGCAGCAGTGACGCGCGCTTGCACGAACTCACCGAGCAATTGCCCCAGCTCGACGAGCAGCGCCGCGCCCAGGCCGCGCAGGCCAGCAGCGAAAGCCACAAACACGCCGACCTGGCCGCTCGGCTCGATGCCCTGCGCACGCTGCAAGAGAAGGTGCAGCGCGGTGGCAAGTTGCAACCTTGGCTGGCGCGCCATGGCCTGGAAAGCCTGCAAGGCCTGTGGACGCAGATCCACATCGAACCCGGCTGGGAAGCGGCCCTTGAAGCGGCGTTGCGCGAGCGCTTGAACGCCCTGCAGGTGGGCCGGCTCGACACCGTGCGGGCCTTTGCCGCCGATGCACCGCCTGCGCGCCTGGCCTTCTATTCCCTGCCCCAGGCCGCGCTGCCAGCAGCGGCTCATTCGTTGCCCGGCCTGGCCGACAAGCTGCGGCTGCACGACGCCGGCCTGAAGGCGCTGTTGGGCGACTGGCTCGAAGGCGTGTTCACCGCGGCGAGCATCGACGACGCGCTGGCAGCGCGCACGCAGTTGAAGCACGGCGAAGTGATCATGACGCGCGAAGGCCATGCCGTGTCGTCGCACGCCATGAGCCTGTACGCCCCCGACTCCGAACAGGCCGGCATGCTGGCCCGCGCCCAGGAGATTGAAAACCTCGACCGCCAGTTGCGTGCCCAGGCCCTGATGGCAGATGAAGCGCGCGCCGCCGGTGTGCGCCTGGAGGCCGCCTACACCGAAGCCAGCCTGCGCCTGGCCAGCGTGCGGCGCGAGGCCGCCGAGGCCCAGACCCGCGCCCACCAGTTGCACGTTGAACTGCTGCGCTTGCAGCAGCAAGCCGAAGCCAGCCAGGGCCGGCGCGCGCAACTCGACGGCGAACTCAGCGAGATTGACGCCCAGCTTGAAGCACTGGAAGAGCGGCGCGTGACCGGCGAGGCGCGCTTCGACGAACTCGACATGCAACTGGCCAGCGCGCAAGAGCGGCATGCCGAGCTGGACGACGCCGTGATCGCCGGCGAGCGCCATCGCGCCGGCGCGCAGGAGCAACTGCGCGCGCTGGAGCGCCAGGCGCAGGAAGCGCAGTTCCAGGCCCGCGCGCTGGCCGCGCGGCGCGCCGAATTGCAACGCGGCATCGAAACCGCCATGGCGCAAATCACCAGCAACGCCGCGGCCGGCGAGCAGTTGCAGCTCGAGCTGGGCACGCTGAACGACACCGCGGCGCAGGCCGGCCTGCAAGGCGCATTGGCCTTGCGCCTGGCGCGCGAAGGCGAGCTCGGCGCCACGCGCAGCCAGTACGACGACCTGAGCGCCAAGCTGCGCGCGGCCGATGAACAGCGCTTGACCATCGAGCGCGGGCTGGAGCCGCAGCGCGAACGCATCACCAAATTGCAGCTCGATGAACAGGCCGCGCAGTTGGGCGGCGCGCAGTACCTGGAGCAGCTCACGGCCGCGGCGGTGGATGTGGTCGTACTCGGCGCCGCCGTTTCCGCTGAAGGCGTGAAGCTGCAAGGCCTGCAAGGCGAGATCGACCGCATCGGCCGCGACCTGGCGGCGCTGGGCGCGGTGAACCTGGCCGCGCTGGAAGAACTCACCGTCGCCAGCGAACGCAAGACCTTCCTCGATGCGCAGAATGCCGACTTGCTCGAAGCCATGAACACACTGGAAGATGCGATCCGCAAGATCGACCTCGAAACGCGCGATCTGCTGGGCCAGACTTTCAACCAGGTGAATGAACATTTCGGCCAGATGTTCCCCACGCTGTTTGGCGGCGGCAGCGCCAAGCTGGTGATGACGGGCGACGAGATTCTCGATTCCGGCGTGCAGGTCATGGCCCAGCCGCCGGGCAAGAAGAACAGCACCATTCACTTGATGAGCGGCGGCGAAAAGGCGCTCACCGCCATCGCCCTGGTGTTTGCGATCTTCCAGTTGAACCCGGCGCCGTTCTGCCTGCTCGATGAAGTCGACGCGCCGCTGGACGACGCCAACACCGAGCGCTATTCCAAGCTCGTCATGCAGATGAGCGTGGGCACCCAGTTCCTGTTCATCAGCCACAACAAGATCGCCATGGAAATGGCCGAGCAACTCATTGGCGTGACGATGCAGGAACAAGGCGTTTCGCGCATCGTGGCGGTGGACATTGAAGCGGCTGTGGGCTTGGCGGAAACAGCATGACGTTAACGATTGCCCTGGCCATCCTCGGCGGCCTGATCCTGGCCGCCGTGGTGGCGCATGGCGCCTGGAACACGCGCCGCGTGCAGCCGCGCCAGGCCGATGAAAGCAGCGAACGCATCGAGCCGGGCATGGGCGGCATCGAAGGCGCGCCTGGCCAGCCGCCTGACACAGCCCCGCCGTTGCCTGAAGTGGCACCGCTGCGCCGCATGGCGTTGCTTGATGCGCTGATCGACGCCATCGCCCCGCTGGCCCTTGACGCGCCGGTGAGCGGCGAAGCGGTGCTCGCGCATTGGCCCGCCACGCGCCGCGCCGGCAGCAAGCCTTACAGCATCGAGGGGCTCGACGATGAGCACGGCCAGTGGGAGCAGCCCCGGCCCGGCGGCCGCTACACCGAGCTGCAAGCCGGTGTGCAACTGGCCAACCGCAGTGGTGCGCTGAACGAAATCGAGTACTCCGAATTCGTGCAGAAAGTGCAGGCCTTTGCCGATGCACTGAACGCCACGCCCGACTTCCCCGACATGCTTGACGTGGTGGCACGCGCCCGTGAGCTCGATGCCTTTGCCAGCCCGCTGGATGCGCAGCTCGCCATCAACCTGCGCGCACGCAAGGCCAGTTGGTCGGTGGGCTTCTTGCAGCAGTGTGCGCAGCGCCTGGGTTTTGTACCCGGCGCCGTGGCCGGCCGGCTGGTGCTGCCGGCCGCAGAAGACGGCGCGCCGCCGCTGCTGGTGCTGGCGTTTGACGCCAATGCCGCGCTGGCCGATCAAGCGCAGGGGGCGGCCGTGCGTGAGGCCACCTTGAGCCTGGACGTGCCGCAAACCCCGGCCGCGGCCGAGCCGTTCCCGGCCTGGCATGGCGCGGCCACCGGCTTGAGCGAGGCGTTGGATGCCGACATGGTTGACGATGCCGGCGCGCCGCTGAAGTTGCAATCCTTCGCCACCATCGGCGCCGAGCTGGGCCAGCTCTATGCCGCGCTCGAATCGCACGACCTTGCGGCCGGCTCGCCCGCGGCGCGGCGGCTGTTTTCGGGTTGACGTGCCCGTGCCCGAGCACGTGCCTGCGAGTGCCGCGCCACAGCAGCGCGCCGCCGAGCTGCGGCAGCAGTTGCGGCACCACGCCCAGCGTTATTACGTGCACGCTGCGCCGGAAATTCCCGACGCCGAGTACGACTGCCTGTTCGCCGAGCTGCAAGCGCTTGAAGCCGCGCACCCTGGGCTGCTGAGCGCCGACTCGCCCACCCAGCGCTTGGGGGCTGCAGTGGCGCAGGGTTTGAAGCCGGTGCGTCATGCGCTGCCGATGCTGTCGATCCGCACCGAGACCGACACCACGGCGCGCGGCGCCGAAAGGTTTGATGAGGGTGTGCGCAAGAAGTTGGGGTTGACGGCAGACGCGCCGCCGGTCGAATACCTGGCCGAGCTGAAGTTCGACGGCCTGGCGGTGAACCTGCGCTACGAGGGCGGTGCGCTGGTGCAGGCCGCCACCCGGGGCGACGGTGAAACAGGCGAGGAAGTGACGCAGAACATCCGCACCATCGCCAGCGTGCCGGCGCGCCTGGCGGGTGCGCACCCTGCGGTGCTGGAAGTGCGCGGCGAGGTCTACATGCGGCGCGATGACTTCGAGCGCCTGAACCAGCAGCAGCGCGAGCATGGCAAGGCCACCTTCATCAACCCGCGCAACACCGCGGCCGGGGCTTTGCGCCAGCTCGACCCGGCCATCACTCGGCAGCGGCCTTTGTCATTCTTTGCCTATGGGCTGGGCGAAGTTCAGGGCTGGAACATGCCCACCACCCACAGCGCCATGCTCGACGCCTTGTCTGCCATGGGCCTGCCCGTTTGCGTGGATCGGGCCACAGCCCTGGGTGCCGAAGGGCTGGCGCGCTTCCACCGCGACATTCAATCGCGGCGCGATGCCTTGCCGTTTGATATCGATGGCGTGGTCTACAAAGTCAATGCTCTGGCCCTACAGCGCCAGCTCGGCTTCAAGACGCGCGAGCCGCATTGGGCGGTGGCGCACAAGTACCCGGCGCAAGAGCAAGTCACACGGCTGAACGGTATTGATGTGCAAGTCGGCCGCACCGGCAAGCTCACGCCGGTGGCGCGGCTCGAACCCGTGTTCGTGGGCGGCACCACGGTGAGCAACGCCACGCTGCACAACCTGTTCGAGCTGCGGCGCAAGGGCGTGCGCGTGGGCGACCAGGTGATCGTGCGCCGCGCGGGCGATGTCATCCCCGAAATCGTCGGCCGCATGCCCGGCGCTCGTGGCACCTACGTGCCAAATTTCCGCATGCCACGCACCTGCCCCGTGTGTGCCAGCCCGGTGCTGCGCGAACGCGGCGGCATCGACCACCGCTGCAGCGGCGGCCTCACCTGCCCGGCGCAGCGCAAGCAGGCGCTACTGCACTTTGCCGGCCGCCGCGCGCTCGACATCGAAGGCTTGGGCGACAAGCTGGTCGACCAGATGGTTGACGCCGGCCTGTTGCGCACCCTGCCCGAGATCTACAACCTGGGCGTGGCTGCACTGGCGGGGTTGGAGCGCATGGCCGACAAGAGCGCGGCCAACCTGGTGGCGGCGATTGAAAAAAGCAAGCACACCACGTTGGCGCGCTTCTTGTACGCGCTGGGCATTCGCCAGGTGGGCGAAACCACGGCCAAGGATCTGGCGCGGCACTTCGGCAGCATCGACCGCATCATGCAGGCCAGCCCCGAACAACTGCTCGACGTGCCCGATGTGGGCCCGGTGGTGGCGCAAAGCATCCACCAGTTCTTTGCCCAGCCACATCACCGCGAAGTCGTCGCGCAACTGCGTGCCGCGGGTGTGCAGTGGCAAGAAGGTGAGGGCACTGCGGATTCAGGCGCACCCCGGCCCCTGCTCGGCAAGACCCTGGTGCTCACCGGCACGCTGCCCACGCTGAGCCGCGACGACGCCAAGGCCTTGATCGAAGCCGCCGGCGGCAAGGTGGCCGGTTCGGTGTCAAAGAAAACCAGCTATGTGGTGGCCGGTGAAGAAGCCGGCAGCAAGCTGGACAAGGCGCGCGAGCTGGGAGTGGTGGTGCTTGATGAGGCGGGGCTGCGCGTGCTGCTGCGCGGGTAACATTCAATTCGATCATCAGCAACGAGTTCACCATGGACTGGATACCCCACATCACCACAGATCCGCAAATCATGCATGGCACGGTGTGCTTTCGCGGCACGCGCGTGCCGGTGTCGGTCGTCCTGGATAACCTGGCCGCAGGTGAGAGCGCAGCCGCCATCTTGACGGAGTACCCCACGCTCAAGGTGGAGTGCATCGCGGCGGCCATGGCGTATGCGGCTGATTTGGCGCGCGAGCGAATCGTGCCGCTGCCGCTTTAGCGTCGGCAATGGGGCTGCGTTTCAAGCTCGATGAGAACCTGCCTGGCCGCGTTGGCGCGCCTTTGCGCGCCTTCGGACACGACGTTGAAACGGCTGAATTTGAAGGGCTTGCGGGCGCGCGCGACGCTGATCTGCTGGCGGCTTGCCAAGCCGAAGATCGCGTGCTGGTCACGCTGGATCTTGACTTCGCAGATATCAGGAATTACCCGCCGCGCAGCCACCGCGGCATCTGGGTGCTGCGGCCCACGCAACAAACCTTCGCGCAAATTTTGGCGCTTGCATTGGGCGGTTTGCGCCTGGCGGCGGTAGAGCGAACCATTGGCCAACTGTGGGTCATTGACGACAAGCGCGTTCGCATTCGCGACTGACTGAACTACTGAAATCAAACCATGCCCGTAAGAGAAATCCTGAAAATGGGCGACGCCCGCCTGCTGCGCGTGGCGCAACCCGTTACGGCGTTCGACACGCCCGAATTGCACGCCCTGGTGGCCGACATGTTCGACACCATGGAAGCGGCCAACGGCGCCGGCCTGGCCGCGCCGCAGATCGGGGTCGATCTGCAATTGGTGATCTTTGGCTTCAGCCACAACGAGCGCTACCCCGATGCGCCGCCGGTGCCACGCACTGTGCTCATCAACCCGGTGATCAAACCGCTGGGTGAAGAGGAAGAAGAGGGCTGGGAAGGTTGCCTGTCGGTGCCGGGGCTGCGCGGCAAGGTGCTGCGTTTGGCGCGCATCCAGTACACGGGGTTCGACCCGCACGGCCGGCGCATCGAGCGCGAGGCCGATGGCTTTCATGCCCGCGTCGTGCAGCATGAATGCGACCACCTCATCGGCCGCTTGTACCCCACGCGCATGCGCGACTTCACCCAGTTCGGCTACACCAGCGTGTTGTTCCCCGACATGGACGACAACGCTGACGATTGACTCACTGGCCCGTCAACCCGGGCCACCGCGTTCACGCAGGCGCGCTTCAAGTTCGGCGATCAGGGCCCGCGCTTCATCGCCTTCGGGAATGGGCCGGCCGCTGTCGCGCCACTGCACGGCGCTCTTGAAGCCCTCGACCT
>JAYUQE010000548.1:0-6783 GCA_043756905.1 Burkholderiales bacterium
CATGTTGAAGGTCCAGTGGTTGTACAAAATCTTGTGGCCTGGCGTGGCCGTGGGCACGATGAAGGCGGTGATGCCTTTGCCATCGCCCGGCTTGCCCGAAGTGCGCGCGAACACCAGGTTGGCATGCGCGCGCCCGACCTGGCTGTTCCAGCGCTTCATGCCGTTGATGATCCAGTCGCCTGTTCCGTCGGTGGCGCGCACGCCCATGGTGTCCATCCAGGTGGCGTCGCTGCCATGGCCGGGCTCGGTGAGGCCGAAGCTCAGGTGCATCTTGCCGGTGATGATGCCTTCGATATAACGTTTCTGATCAGCCGTGCCGTAGTCGGCAATCACCGGCACGATGGGAAAGTTGCCAACGATGCAGGATTCGTCTTGCAGGTCGTTGTGCAAGCCCAGGCCCTTGGCCGCCAGGTGCTCGCGAATGGCCGCCATCATCAGGTTCGACGCCGCGCCGCCGCCGCAGCTCTTGGGCAAGCCCAGGCGCAGGTGGCCGGCGGCATCGGCCCGGCGCTCCATTTCCATGATCAGCGCACGCCACTCGTCGCACGGGCGCCCGTCGTCTTCCCAATCGGTGCGGGCGTACTCGCGCCGGTGGTCAAAGAACTTCATGTTCACCGCTTGCAGCGGCGCGACTTCAGCTTCAATGAAGGCATCAAGCTCGGCGAGCTTGGCGGTGATTTCTGCGGGCAGGGTGAAGTCCATCGATTCGGTTTCCTTGGCGGAGGCATCGTCGCGCGTGGCGAGATGAATGGGGTGACCGTACACGTGCGTACGAACTGTGTCAATTGTTGCTGCCGACATTGCTGCTGCCGACTTTGCTGATGCCGACTTTGCTGATGCCGCTCGTGCTGATGCCGCTCGCCGGTGCCGGTTGTGCCGATGCCCGTCGGCCGGGTGAACACGCCGGGTGAACACGCTTGCGCCCGCGGCGCGGGCGGCTCATAGTGGCGCACGCTCGGACGCGTCAGCACCGGGCGGCTACCAGCCATCAACTGCGGAGTCAACAGCAATGAAGCACAACTTTCCTTGCAGAGCGGTCACCCTGCTCTCTTGCGCCTTGAGCGCATTCGCCTTCATGGGCCCGGCGCTGGCCGGCAACGAACGCCACGATGGCGAGCGCGACCGCGGTCACCGCGCCCAGCGCTGCCAGGACCTGGCCGGCCACCACATCGGCGGCGCGCGCGTGCTTGCGGCCCAGGTGGTTGCCGCCAGCGCCACGCTGCCCGAATACTGCCGCGTCAGCGGCCTGATCGAGCCCAAGCTGAACTTTGAACTGCGCCTGCCGGTGAAGTGGAACTCGAAGCTGCACTACGGCGGCGGTGGTGGCTACAACGGCAGCATCCCGCCACTGACCGTGGGCGCCTTGCAAAAGGGCTTCGCCCAGGTCAGCAGCGACTCCGGGCACCAAGGCAGCGGGCTCGATGCCTCGTTCGTGCAGGGCGACCCGCATGCGGCTGCACTGTTCGGCTATCTCTCAGTGCCCACCGTCACCGCCGCCGCGCGCGAGATCGTGCGCCGCCACTATCACCATGCGCCCAAGCGCACCTATTTCGAGGGCTGCTCCAACGGCGGACGCGAGGGCTTGATCAACGTCCAGCGCTTCCCCTGGCTGTTCGACGGCGTGATCTCGCGCGCGCCGGCCTACAACTGGGTGGGCATCATGGGTGCGTTCAACCGCACGGCCAAGGCCCTGGCCGCGCCGGGCGGCGCCATGAGCGCGGCCAAGCTCGACACCTTGTCCAGCGCCGTGCTGGCCGCCTGCGACGCGGCAGACGGCGTGGCCGACGGCGTGGTGAGCAACCCGCAGGCCTGCCACTTCAACCCGGCCACGCTGCGCTGCCCGGGCGGCGCCGACACCGGCAACAGCTGCCTGTCTGATGCCCAGCTCGCGGTGGTGAGTTCGTACACCAGCCCGGCCACGATTGCCGGCGGCACCTACCACTACCCCGGCTGGCCGCTCAGCGGCAACGAAAGCGCCAGTGCGGCCTGGGACCTGTGGGTCAGCAGCGGCCCGCGCTTGCAGTACTTGTTCCAGGACACCACGGTCAAGTACTACTTGGCCGGCGACCCCACGGCCAACTCGTTGCTCTACAACTTCGACAGCAACCCAGCCGCCTTGGCCGCGATGTCGGCACTCAATGACGCCACCAACCCGGCGCTGCACCACTTCCTCGGCTCGGGCGGCAAGCTGATCCTGTGGCATGGCACGAACGACGCCGCCTTGAGCTACCGCGCCACGCTCGACTATTACAGCCAGGTGCAGGCGGCAGTGGGCGGCCGTGCCAACGCCGACCAGTTCGTGCGCATGTACCTTGCGCCAGGTGTGAACCATTGCGCCGGCGGGCCGGGGGCTGACGCGAGCGACCTGCTTGAAGCGCTTGACGACTGGGTCACCAAGCACAAAGCACCGGCCACGCTGCTGGCTTCCAGGCTGGACGCCAGTGGCGCGACCGTACTCACGCGGCCGCTGTGCGTGCACCCGAGCTACCCGCAGTACAAGGGACATGGCAACCCGGCGCTGGCCAGCAGCTTCACCTGCGCGACGCCTTGATGCCCGCGGATCAAGGAACGGCGCAGAGGCACACTCCGTGACACACCTGCTGCCCACCGCTCCAGGCCGCCCACCGCGCCCAGTGACGCGCCGCACCGCGCTGGGTGGCTTGGCGGTTTGGCTCGCCGCACCCAGCGCCCGTGCACAGGCGGCATGGCCGATGGAACGGCCCATCAGGCTCGTCGTGCCCTTTGCGCCGGGTGGCTCCACCGATGTCATCGCCAGGCTGATTGCCGATGAACTGCGGCCCCGCCTGGGCCAGACGGTGGTGGTTGAGAACCGGCCTGGCGCGGGCTCCACTTTGGGCACCGGCCAGGTGGCCAAGGCCGCACCCGATGGCTACACCTTGCTGGTTTCGGTGATCAGCGCGTTTTCGGTCGGGCCCACGCTGTATGGCGGGCGAATTGAGTGGGACCCGGATCGCAGCTTTGCCCACATCGGCGACATCTTGCGAACGCCCTATGTGTTGATGGCCACCAAGACCGCGCCGTTTGCCAATGTGGCCGAATGGGTGGGCGCCGCCAAGCGCACGCCTGGCATGGCTTTTGGCACCTCGGGTGTTGGCAGCATTCCGCATTTGGTGATGCTGCGCTTGGCCAAGGCGGCAGGCATTGAGCTGACCCACATTCCATACAAAGGCGGCGCGCAAGCCGTGTCTGATGCCATTGGCGGCACTGTGCCGTTGGTGCTGGACGGGCTGGCCGCCGCCGTGCCGCATTTGCGTTCCGGTGCACTCAAAGGTTTGGGCGTCACGAGTGCCGCACGCAGCAGCGTGTTACCTGAACTGCCTACGTTTGCCGAGCAGGGCTTTCGTGACGCAGTGGTGGAGGGCTGGGCCGGCCTGGCCGCACCGGCCGGCACGCCGCGGCCGGTGCTGGAAAAGTTGGCGCAAACCATCAAGGAAGTGATGGCACTGCCGGCCTTGCAAGAGCGCTACCGCGCCGCGTCGTCGTCATCGGGCACGCTGTTGCTTGACGACATGCAGCGCTTCGTGAAGGCCGACGCCGAAGCCTGGCGGCCCTTGGTTCTAGCCTCGGGGGCAACGGTGGATTGATGCGGCTGGTGGCCGGCGGTGATGGCCCAGTGACCGCAGGCCTGCCATGGCGTACCGGTTGATTCATACCTAAGCTGGCATACTTGAGCATTCACCGCACTGAGGTTCGTCATGGACGTTGCCGATGTCACCCTGGCCGCACGCGGCCAGATCGTCATCCCCAAGGAAGCGCGCGACGCGCTGGGCCTGAAGCCCGGGGCGCGCCTGAGTGTGCGCGTGCAAGGTAGTTGCCTGCTCATAGAAAAGCGTGTGGCACTCGACCTGAGCCGCTGGGTAGGCAAGGCGGTGGACGACGGCCTGACCACCGAACAAGCTTTGTCTGAACTGCGCGGGCGCCCGGTACCCTGGCCGGCCGAAATTGCACCTGAGCCTCGGCATGCCGCGCGCAAGCGCCCCGCTGCCAAGGCCAAAGCCAAAGGCCCGCGCGCATGAAGACCGCCGTGGATTCAAGTGTGCTGTTCGACATCGTCAAAGGCGCCAGCGGCGCTGCGGCGGCGCAGGCCGCGCTGGAGGCCGCATTGGCCACGGGCAGCCTGTGCGTGTGCGCAGTGGTCATTGCCGAACTGGGCCGCTACTTCACGCGCGATGACGCCTTGCTGGCTTTTCTGTCCGACTGCCAGATTGATCACGACCCCATCAACCTTGACGCCGCCGTTGGCGCCGCGCGAATCATGCGCGCCTATGCCCGCAACGCCGGGCCGCGCGAGCGCGTAGCACCCGACTTTCTGATCGGCGCGCACGCCATGCAACAGACCGATGCCTTGCTGACCACAGATGGCGGCTTCTTCCGCCACTACTTCAAGGGCCTGGTGGTCGTGACACCGCACGCGGTGCGCTGACAGCCTGCCAAGGCGCTGCTGCCAACAATCGCGCTGGGCGCTATGCTGGCTGCATGCAAACGAACACAACCCCCATGCGCTGCACGACCAAGCGCCTGGCCATGCCCTTGGCCCATCGCGTCGCGGCCGCGCTGATCTTGTTGGGCTTGAGCGTGGTGGCCACAGCGCCGCACGCCGAGCCGAGCAATGTGTCCCCCACCGGCTTCGTCATCACCCACCGCACCGAAATCACGGCTTCGCCCAGCCAGGCCTGGCAGGCCATCGTGGCGCTGCCGCTGTGGTGGAGCGGCAAGCACAGTTGGTCGGGCTCGGCCGCTAACTTCAGCCTTGATGCGCAGGCCGGCGGCTGCTTTTGCGAGCGTTGGGTCGACGCTTCTGGCGCAGCGAATTCGGTGCAGCACGGCCAGGTGGTGATGGTGCAAGCCGGGCGGGTGCTGCGTTTGGCAGCCGCACTCGGGCCGTTGCAGGACCTGGCGGTGAACGGGGTGTTGAACATCGTCACCAGCGCCGGCACCGGCAACGAGGCGGGCAAGAATTTCTTGCGCATCAGCTACCGGGTGTCGGGCGATGCCTCGGCCAACCTGGACAAACTGGCCGGGCCGGTGGACGGCGTGATCGGTGAGCAGTTCAAACGGCTGAAGGCGCTGGTCGAAACCGGCAAGGTCGAGTAAAGCCCGACACCGCCATCCAAGCGCTGAGGCGGCACCGCAGCGCGCGTAAACCTAGCTTGAGCCTTGTAAATTGGTTGGCAGTTGTATTACCAAAATGCGATCAAGTAACACTCAATGAGACGCGCATGGCCACCACCTTGACCAGCAAAGGCCAGGTCACCATCCCCAAGCGCATACGCGATGAACTTCAACTGCTGCCGGGCTTGGCGGTGGAGTTCTCGGTCAACGCGCAAGGCGAAGTGGTGTTGCACCGCCATCGCCCGGCCAAGGCGGGGCGGCGCGCCACCACAGACCGGTTCGACGCCGTGCGCGGGCGCGCCGACGTTCGCTGGCGAACTGATGAGTTGATGAAGCTGCTGCGTTCGGACGACTGATGCTGCTGGTCGACACGAACGTCCTGCTGGACGTCTTGCAAGACGACCCGCAGTGGGCCGATTGGTCAATTCGGCAGATGCGCGCTCAGGCCAGCATTCATCAGTTGGTGATCAACCCGATCATCTACGCCGAAATCTCGTTGTCGTTTTCAACGCTGGAAGCGCTGGACAGCGTGGTTGCCACCCTCGCGCTGGAAATACGAGAAATTCCGCGCCCGGCGCTGTTCCTGGCGGCCAAGGCCTATGCGCAGTACCGCAAGCGCGGTGGCGTCAAGCTGCAAGTCTTGCCCGACTTCTTCATCGGTACGCATGCGGCGGTGGGGGGCTGGCCTCTGTTGACGCGGGATGGCGGGCGGTTCAGGACTTACTTTCCGGGCGTGGAGGTTTTGGGGCCTTGAGGGCAGGTGGCTGATGGCCAGATTCGGTTGCAGGCGGCAACGCCTGAAGCACCCTCATCCGGCTGAGTTGACACAGACCAGTTGCTTCCAAATCGCGCTAACAGGGTCACGGAAAACGATGCCGGACACAATGCCGAATCGCAGCTATCGCCGTAAATGTCATTCATGCGCAAGCCGCTCAGCTTTCTCGACTTCACTGAGCTGTCTGGCCACTGGTTTTTGCCTCAGCAAGAAGGGCGCCGGTGTGCTGGGCGGTTAGTGTTTTCGAAGACAGACTTCTCGCTCCACCTCCTTGAGCGATTGGAGTCCGGAGGCACAAGTGTCGGTCAAAGCGACGATCGCGTCCCCGTGGTCTTCGGGTGTACCAACAAGAGCGTGGCTGTGACGCTATTCCGAAGTTTTCGTGGAGGTGGCGGCCAGGCCTGGTTCGGGTCTGCCGGCGAGGAGGTACACACCGAGACGTTTCGGCCGCACATGGCATTGGTTGGGGCCTACGTACTCGACGAACACCAGGCGTTCACAGCAATTCGTGCGCGAATCCCTGGACTTCTAAATTGGCTGGGCGTTTCTGCAATTCAGGATGCTGAACCGATTCGGGACGAAGCGGGGCGATCGATTGGGCTGACGATTGCTGTTCGCCCTCAACGATCTCCGAGTGTTGAACTCAAGCACCTTCCTGGCTCCGTGACAATTTCAAAGCTCGCGGAGCAAGACGTTGGGCGATTCGATTCAGTCACCCTGAAGAGCGAGGGCTGGTTGGAAATCAAACCGCTGAATCCGCTGCCGATTCGCGACCTCCTAATTCCAATGAGCGTTCAAGATGAGACGAAATATGGCATGCTTCAGGTTGTCTTCAACAACCGGAGCTTGCCATGGCGAGACCACGAGTGGTGGAC
>JAYUQE010000549.1:0-19656 GCA_043756905.1 Burkholderiales bacterium
TGGCGGTCAATCACCTGCTGCGCGACTACGACTACACCCCACCAGGCGGCCAGCCCACAACAGTTGGAAGCCTGTGGGACAAGGTGGACAGGGCAGACAAAACGAAGGCGGTGGGAGCGGACCCAACGAGTCATCGCCCGAGCTTCGTCAAGGACTGCAAGAACCTGAATGAGGCCATTGCCTCCGCTCTGATCACCCTCCAGCCGCTCGTCAACGCGCTGCTCGGTGACCTCGGCCAATCAGATCTTCAGGTCGTCAACCTTGCTTACGGCTACGTCGGTCCCAAGGCTGCACGCCTCAAGCGGGAACGCGGGTTGATGGGCGGCACGCTTGTTCCCAATGTCCGCTATCGAGGTCACGACCCCTCGCGGCCCCAAGACTTCTTGAACCAGGCCCGGCTGTCAGCGCTGGCATTGAGCATCTACTTTGCGGGCAGGCTGACATGCACGCCCGCCGTGGCGAGCGATGTGCTCAAGCTGTTGGTGCTCGACGACGTACTGATCGGACTCGACCACGCCAATCGCCTGCCAGTGCTCGATTTGCTGAAGACGCACTTTGCGACTTGGCAGATCGTGCTATTGACCCACGACCGCGGCTGGTTCGACATGGCACGGGGCTGGTTGGACAAAGACGCTTGGCATTACGTGGAGATTTTTGAAGGCGATGGATCGGCACTCGCGCCCATGCCCGTCGTCAGGGTGACGGCCAACTATCCGGCAAAACAGTACCTCGCACATGCCAAACAACTGCTCGCCGACCACTACGTCGAGGCCAGTGCGAACTACGCGCGACAAGCCTTCGAAGCCGCGCTTCGCGACGGCTGCCAGCACAACCATATCCCGGTTGCTTTCCAGCAGAACACCAAGGACGTGAAGGCCGAAGCTCTGCTTAAGGCGGTCGAAGATTGGGCGAAGTTGAAACTGACGCGCAACGCAACTTTTGAGCCCATGCTGAAGCGTCTACGCTTGCTGAGAAACGTCGTGTTAAATCCGTATTCGCACCCCTTGGCACCGAACATCCCAGCGACAGAAGTCACGGCCGCGATCAACGAGGTTGAAAAGCTTGTCGATACCTTTGGAGCCAAGAGTTGAACGCGCCTACCCACCCGTGCCGGTTCTGCCGCCTCAAGCCCCCGCCTCGCTGAAGTCAATCAACACCTTCATCGCCTGCTTGCGCACGCTGGCCTGCTCGAACGCCGCCACGGCATCGGTCATCTTGAATTGATGCGTCACCACGGGTGACAAGTCCACCCGGCGCTCGTTGATCAGCTTCACGGCCAACGCGAATTCGGCGTGGAAGCGGAACGAGCCGCAGATGCTCAGCTCCTTGGCCACCACCATGTTCTGCGGCAGGCTCACATCGCCGCCCAGGCCCAGTTGCACCACCACGCCGCGCGGGCGCATCACTTCCAGGCCGTCGCGAAACGCGCGCTCGTTGCCCGAGCATTCAAGCATCACGTCGAAGCTGCCCTTGTTGGCGGCGTTGCGCGCGACCCAGGTTTTGTCTGTGGCGGCGTTGATGGTTTCATCGGCACCCACTTTCCTGGCGATAAGCAAAGGTTCGTCCACCACGTCGGTGGCCACGATTTCAGCGGCGCCATGCAGGCGCGCCGCGGCCACGGCCAGCACGCCGATGGGCCCGCTGCCCGAGACCAGCACGCGCTTGCCCAGCAGCGGCCCGGCGCGGCCCACGCCGTGCAAGGCCACCGAGAAGGGCTCGGCCAGCGCGGCCATGCTCAGCGGCACGCCGGCAGCCACCTGGTGGCACTGGCTGGCGTTGCACAGCAACACGTTGCGGAATGCGCCTTGCACATGCGGCATGCGCATGGCGCTGCCGAAAAAGCGCATTTCCAGGCACTGGTTGGGCAGGCCTTCGAGGCAGAACTTGCAGGCCGCGCAGGGTTGGCTGGGGTTCACGGCGACACGGTCGCCCAGCTTCACGCTCGTCACATCATCAGCCACCACAGCCACCGTGCCGGCCACTTCATGGCCCAGCACCATGGGTTCTTGAATGCGCACGGTGCCAAAGCCGCCTTCGTGAAAGTAGTGCAGATCAGAGCCGCAGATGCCGCCCATGCCCACGCGCACCAGCACCTGGCCGGGGCCCACTTCGCCGGCGTCACGTTCATCCAGCCGCAAATCATGGGGGGCGTGGATCACCAAGCACATGCAGCGCATCTTCATGCCAGTTCCTTGAAACGTTAGTGTTCAGGCCGCCGCCGGGCGCAGCACGTTGAGCAGCTCTCGGCCATCGGCCAGGCGGTTGATGTTCTCCGCCAGGGTGGCCTGGCGGCGCTTGAGCATTTCATGCGTCCAGCCCGACATGTGTGGCGTCATGGTCACGTTGGGCAGGCTGGCGAAGTCAAGCTTAGAAGGCGCGCATTCGCGCTTCTCGGCCGTGGGGTATTGGTACCAGGTGTCGATCACGGCGCCGGCGATGCGTTTGCCCGCCAGCGCGTCGTACAAGGCCTGCTCGTCGATCACCGGGCCGCGGCCCACGTTGATGACAACCGCACTTGGCCGCATTGCCGCCAATTCAGCCCGGCCGACGATGCCTGTGGTGTTGGCAGTCAAGGGCAGGCTGACCACGATGGCGTCGGCCGCGGCCATGAAGGCGCCCAGTTGATCGAGGCCGAAGCTTTGCTTCACCGCAACATCAAACACCGGGCTGCGGTTGGCCACCACCACCGGCATGCCAAAGGCGCGTGCACGGTGCGCCACCGCTTTGCCGATGTGGCCGTAGCCCAGCAGGCCGATGGTGCTGCTGCCCAGTTCAGTGCGCGCCGCACCAGGCCGGCCGGCTTGCAGCGGCCAGCGGCCCTGGCGCAAATCAGCATCAGCCTGCGCCAGGGGCACATGGCGCAGCAGCAGCGCAGCCAGCACGTATTCGGCAATGGCCTGTTCGTGGCCGTGGCAGTTGCACAGGCTGGCCTGGGGTGGCAGCCGGGCAACGTCAATGCTGTCGGTGCCCGCGGCGGGGGCCTGCACCAAACGCGCAGCGCGTGGCACGGGCAGGCTGGCGTCGAGCCGGGTGGTGATGATCACGTCGGCCTGCTCATAGGCTTCGCGCTCGCCCGGCTTGGTTAACGCATCACTTAACTCTGTGATGCGATGCGCTGGGTTGATGAGGGCTTCAAAGCCGCTGCGAAAGTGGCCCATGCCAGGGCCGTGAAAAGCGATGCTCAATGCGCTGGCGGGCATGCGGGGAAACTCCTGGTTCAACGGGTGGTCATTGGTGACGGCAGGCTCACGAACCGCGGCTTCACCACCAGCGGAACATGACGAAGCGACGCACGCTACAACACCGCGAGCATGCCGCCATCGACATAGACGATTTGCCCATTGACGAAGTCGGAAGCGTGGGAAGCGAGGTAGATGGCCGTGCCGACGAGTTCGTCAGGCCGGCCCCAGCGGCGCGCCGGCGTGCGCGCCTTGACCCAGGCGTCGAACGTGGGGTTGTCGATCAGCGCCTGATTCATTTCGGTGGCCATGTAGCCCGGGCCGATGGCATTGGCCTGGATGCCCTTTTCGGCCCATTCGGCGGCCATGGTGCAGGTGAGTGCGCGCAGGCCGCCCTTGGCCGCGGTGTAGGGCGACACGGTGGCGCGGCCCACCTGGCTCATGAGCGAGCCGATGTTGATGACCTTGCCGCCTTGGCCGCGCGCCAGCATGCGCCGCGCTGCTTCGCGGCTGACCAAAAACGCGCTGGTGAGGTTGGTGTCGATCACGCGTTGCCAGTCGGCCAGCGCCAGCTCGACGATGGGCTGGCGGTGCTGGATGCCGGCGTTGTTGACCACGATGTCGATGTTGATGCCGGCCTTGTCTAACGTTTCAAATGCGGCAACCACCGCAGCTTCGCTGGCCACGTTGAACGCGGCTTCGATGACGGTGTGGCCTTGCTCGCGCAGCGCGGCGGCGGCCGTCTTCACGCGCGCCGCATCGCTGCCGTTGACGACCACCCGCGCGCCGGCCTGCGCCATGCCGGTGGCAATGGCCAGGCCCAGGCCGCGCGACGAGCCGGTGACCAGGGCGGTGCGGCCGGACAGATCAAACAGTGCGGTAGACATGGGGTTCAGTTCCTTCGAGCATCAGGCAGCGGCCGTGCGGCGCACCGTGGTGTCAGCGCGCTCGTAAACGCCGGGCTGCAATTCCAAGCCCAGGCCAGGCCCGTCCATCGGGTACACAAAGCCACCCTCGATGCGCGGCACGGCGGTGACAAGTTCGTTGTACCAGCCGCGGTAAAACGCCCGCACCGATTCTTGAATGAGCGTGTTCGGCTGGCTGAAGCTCATGTGCACCGCCGCGGCAAAACCCACCGGGCCGATGCAGTCGTGCGGCGCAAAGGGGCGGTGGTAGGTCTCGGCCATGGCGGCGATCTTGCGGCCTTCGGTCAGGCCACCCGTCCAGCACAGATCGACCATCACCACATGCATGGCGTCGCGGTCGAGCATGTCTTTGTAGGGCCAGCGCGAACCCAGGGTTTCGCTGGCGCAGACCCACACGTCGGTTGAGCGTGCGTACTCGGCTAACGCTTGAGGTGAGTTCATGCGAATGGGGTCTTCAAACCACATCGGCTTGTAGGGTTCGAGCGCGCGCGCAATCTGCTTGGCCGCCGGCAAGTTCCACAGCGAATGGAACTCGACCATGATGTCCATGCGGTCGCCCACCGCCTTGCGAATTTTCTCGAACGGTTCGCACGCCTGGCGCATTTGCGCGGCGTTGATGCTCATGCCGCCGGTTTCATTGGCGATGGGGTCGAAGGGCCAGATCTTCATGGCGCTGATGCCGTTGGCCAACAGGTCTTCGGCCAGTTCGTCGGCGCGGTTCATGAAGCCGTCGAGGTCTTCATACTGCCCTTGCGGCTGATCAAGACTCCAGTTCGACACCGGGCGGATGTTGGTGGAGCGCACATAGCGCGTGCCGGCACAGGTGTTGTAGATGCGTTGCTTGTCGCGGCACAGGCCACCCAGCATTTGGTGCACCGGCTGGTTGCAGACCTTGCCGAACAGGTCCCACAGCGCGATGTCAACCGCCGACGCAGCGCGCGTTTCCACGCCGGTGCTGCTTTGCGCCATGGGCAGGTTGAGCATCTCCTTGTTCAGCGCCTCGATGTGCAGCGGGTTGCGCCCCAGCAGGCGCTGCGCCAGCGTGTCATGGATGTGCGCTTCCACTGCGCCGGCGCCGTAAAACGTTTCACCCAAGCCAATGACGCCTTCATTGCTGTGCACGCGCACCCACAGCACGTTGGCAAATTCGGCCACGCGAATGGTTTCGATTTCAGTGATCTTCATGCGGCCGCTTTTTCCAGGGCCCGGCGTGCGCGCTGCGCCTTGGCGTTTTGTGACTTGACGATGCGCAGGCTGTCTTCGGCCCAGCGGTCGACCAGCGTGTTCATGGCCGCGCGCGCGCGTGCCGGCTTGTGTTCGGCGATGGCGCGCAGCACGTTGCCGTGCAGGGCGAGCGAGCTCAGCCCGTCGTCCTTGCTGCGGGTGGAAAAGCCGATGGCGAAAGTGAGCGCGCCTTCGATGCTGTGGCGCAAGCCCAGCAACAAGTGGTTGCCCGCGGCCTCAAGAATGCCCAGGTGAAAGCGCAGATCCGCGGCGATGTGGGCCGCGACCTGACTGGCATCAGACATTTCGCTGAACGCCGAGCGCAACGCTTCGACTTGCACCGGCGTGGCGCGCGCCGCCGCCAGCTCGGCCGCGGCGGGCTCGATGATGCGGCGCAGGTCGATCACGTCTTCGATCAGCTTGGCGTCGAAGGCGCCGGCAAAGCGCCAGCGCAGGATGTCGGGGTCGAGCTGGTTCCATTGCGCGAACGGCAGCACGCGGGTGCCGGTGCGGGTGCGCACTTGGATGAGGTTTTTCTGTGCCAGCACCTTGATGGCTTCGCGCACCACGGTGCGGCTGACGCCCAGTTCGGCCACCAGTGCATCTTCCACAGGCAGCGCGGCATCGGGCGCGAATTCGCCGCGCACGATGCGCGTGCCCAGCGCATCGACCACATGCTCATGCAGGCGCTTGGGCAACGGCCTGAGCCGCACGGATGCCGGGGAATTCATTCATATTATGATAAGACTAATATCCCGGGCGTCGCTACGGGTAGAACCCAGGGATTCAGCTCGGCTTGCATGTTTTTCGGTGCCAAGCTACATTTCTCCCAAATTGGGAGTTGTTGTCAGCCGTGCGAATCATCGCCAAGAGCAGCCTGAAATGGTTCTGGCAACAGCTTGGCCGAGTTGACTCACGTGGTGCATTGGAAAGCTGGCACGAGGAAGCCTCGCGCGCAGTATGGATCTCGCCGCAAAATGTGAAAGACCAGTACGCCACCGCCAGCATCTGCGCCAACAACCGCGTGGTTTTCAATATCTGTGGCAACAAGTACCGCTTGGTTGTGGAGATGCAATACCGTGCGGCGATCGTCTGGGTGAAGTTCGTAGGCACCCATGCGCAATATGACCGAATCGATGTAGAGACTGTCAATGACCACTGATCACTTTGTGCCCATCAAGCCCATCCGCAACGATGGTGATTTGCGCCTGGCCTTTCATCGCCTCGAAGGTATCTTCCAGGCCGACGAAGGCTCAGCCGAGGCCGACGAGCGCGAGGTGTTGGTGACCTTGATCGAAGCCTACGAGTCCAAGCACCACGCCATTGGCCCGGCTGACCCGGTTGAGGCCATCAAGTTCAGGATGGAGCAACAAGGCCTGACACCGCGCGACCTGGAGCCTTTCATCGGCCCAAGCGGCCGAGTCTCAGAGGTGCTGAACCGCAAGCGGCCCTTGAGCCTGCGCATGGTCAAGCAGTTGCACGCCGGGCTTCGAATTCCGTACGAGAGCTTGCTCGCGGGCGCGAACTGACTCAACGCTCGGCGCTGTCGCGAGCAAAAAAGGCATTCAACTCCTGCCCCGGCGTGGCCCCGGCCAGGCCCTCGAAGCTGCCTTGCTCAGCCAGCGCCTTGGCCGCGCGCATGAAGCCGCCCCAGGCTGCGCGCGCCAGGCTGCCGCCCACACTGATGCGGCGCACGCCCAGGGCCGCGGCTTGCGCCACCGTCAGGCCGCCGGGCCAGCCGATGAGCAGGTTCACCGGCTTGGGCGCCACGGCGGCCACCACGGCGGTGATGTGTTCGGGTGTGCGGATGCCCGGTGCGTACAGGCAATCGGCGCCGGCGCCGGCGTAGGCCTTCAGCCGCGCAATGGTTTCGGTGATGTCGGGCCGGCCCACCAGGAAGCATTCGGCGCGGCCCACCAGCAAGGTGTCGCCGCCGTTGGCATCGATGGCGCGGCGCGCGGCGCGCAGGCGCTCGCAGGCTTCGTCGACGCCGAACAGCGGCTGCGCGGCGTCGCCGGTGGAATCCTCGATCGACAGGCCCGCCACGCCGGCTTGCACCGCTAACGTCACGCTGCGTGCCACACCCGCGGCATCGGCCGCAAAGCCGTTTTCGAAGTCGGCGTTCACGGGCACGTCGGTGGCGGCCACCAACTCGGCCAGGTGCGCCACGGCCATATCGAGTGTGATGCCGTTGTCGGGCCGGCCCTGCGCCCAGGCAAAGCCCGCGCTGGTGCTGGCCAGGGCCTTGAAGCCCAACCCCTGCAGCATGCGCGCGCTGCCCACGTCCCAGGGGTTGGGGATGACGAAGCAGCCGGCCTGGTGCAGCCGGTGGAAGTCGCGGCGCTTGTCGGCGTTGCTGGGGCGGGTCATGGCTGGGCTCCTGCGCGAGTTGCAAACACCGATCTTGCATCAACGCCGGCCGGGTTGCGGCCGTTGCAGGCCCTCGTGGCGCGGCGTGCACGCCACTTCGGCCAGCACCGCGGCGGTAAGGTCTTGTTCGCTTTGAATGATCATTTCGCGCTTTCTATGCCGGGGCGCCGCGCGCCAGCCGCATCATCCGATACTCGCGCCAAACACCCACGGGGCCTGCGCATGGATCTGAATCTTCAAGGCAAGGTTGTTCTCATCACCGGCGGTAGCAAGGGCATCGGCCTGGCCTGCGCGCTGGCTTTCGCGCGCGAGGGTGCGCGCGTGGCGATCGCTTCGCGCGGCGCCGAGCATCTGGCCCGGGGTGCAGCCGACCTGGCGGCGCAGGGTTTGCGCGTAATGACCGTGGTGGCCGACCTGCGGCTGGCGCCCGACGCCCAGCGCATGGCCACCGAGGTGAGCACCGCGCTGGGCCCGATCGACATCCTCGTCAACAGCGCCGGCGCGGCGCAGCGCACGCCGCCCGATGAGCTGGCCGCCGAACATTGGCATGCCGCCATGGACGCCAAGTACTTCACCACCATCCACGCCATGCAGGCCGTGCTGCCGGGCATGGCCGCGCGCGGCAGCGGCGCGGTGGTGAACGTGGTGGGCCTGGGCGGCAAGCTGGCCACGCCCACGCACCTTCCGGGTGGGGCGGCCAACGCCGCCATCATGCTGGCCAGTGCCGGCCTGGCCCAGGCCTATGCGGCGCGCGGCGTGCGCGTGAACGTGGTCAACCCCGGGCTGGTGGCCACCGAGCGCATGCTTGAAGGCTTTGCCGCGCAGGCGCGCATCAGCGGTGAAACGCTGGCGGAAATCGAGGCCCGCCACGTCAAGAGCCTGCCCCAGGGCCGCTTGTGCCAGCCGCATGAAGTGGCCAACGTGGTGCTGTTCCTGGCGGCCGGGGCGGCGTCTTACGTGAGCGGCGCGGCGGTGAGCGTGGACGGCGCGGCCACGACCATGATCTTTTGAAAGCTGAACCATGACCGAACCCTTCGTCTTAATTGAACGCGATGGCGCCGTGCTCACCGCGCGGTTGAACAGCCCGGCCACGCGCAATGCACTGAGCACGTCGGCGCAGATGCAGGAAGTGGTTGCGCTGTGCCAGCAGGTGCGGGCCGATGCGTCCATCAAGGCCGTGGTGCTCACCGGCCAGGGCAGCGCGTTTTGTGCCGGCGGCAATGTGAAAGACATGCAGCAGCGCGCCGGCATGTTTGCCGGCAGCGCGTACGAGATCCGCGACGGCTACCGCGCCGGCATCCAGCGCATTCCGCTGGCGCTGTATGAGCTCGACGTGCCCGTCATCGCCGCGGTTAATGGCCCGGCCATCGGCGCCGGGCTCGACCTGGCCTGCATGTGCGATGTGCGCATCGCGTCCACCGATGCCCGGTTCGCCGAAAGCTTCGTCAAGCTGGGCATCATTCCCGGCGATGGCGGCGCCTGGCTGTTGCCGCGCGCCATCGGCATGCAGCGCGCCAGCCTGATGGCCTTCAGCGGCGACATGATCGACGCGGCCCAGGCGCTCGCATGGGGCCTGGTGGCCGAGGTGGTGGCGCCCGATGCGCTGGTGGCGCATGCCCAAGCCCTGGCGCAGCGCATCGCCGCCCACCCGGGCCACGCCTTGCGCCTGACCAAGCGCTTGCTGCGCGAAGGCCAGCACCTGCGGCTGGATTCATTGCTGGAACTGTCGGCCGCCTACCAGGCCCTGGCGCACCACACCGCAGACCATGCTGAAGCGGTGGCGGCATTTGTTGAAAAGCGCCCGGCGGCCTTCACGGGCCGCTGATCGCGCAGCGTCATCCACCCCTAACTTCTGCCTCCATGTCACTGCACCACATCCTCATCATCGGCGCCGGCCAGGCCGGCTATCAATGTGCCGCCAGCCTGCGCCAGGAAGGCTTTGCCGGCGACATCACCCTGGTGGGCGACGAGCCCGGCCTGCCGTACCAGCGCCCGCCCTTGTCCAAGGGCTACCTGCTGGGCAAGGTGGCGCGCGACAGCCTGCGCTTTCGCCCGGCCGAGTTCTTTGAGGCGCAGCGCATCAGCCGCGTGCACGCCTGCGCCACGGCCATCGACCGTGTCGCACGCAGCGTGCGGTTTGACGACGGTAGCCTGCGCGGTTATGACCACCTGGTGCTGGCCCTGGGCGCGCGCAACCGCGTGCCCGCGGTGCCCGGCATCGATCTGGCCGGCGTGTTCGGCATCCGCACCCTGGCCGACGCCGATGCCCTGGCGCCGCGCTTGGTGGAAGGCCATCGCGCCGTGGTGGTGGGCGCCGGTTTCATCGGCCTGGAGTTTGCCGCCGCTGCGGCCGCGCGCGGCATGCAGGTGCAAGTGCTGGAACTGGCCTCGCGCCCCATGGCGCGGGCGTTGAGCGCCGACATGGCCGCGCTGTTTGACGCCGGCCACCGTGCCGCGGGGATTGCGCTGCATTACGGCAAGGCGCTGGCGCGCATCACCGGCAGCGATGGCCAGGTCAACGGTGTCGAAACCGACCTGGGCCTGCATCTGCACGCCGACCTGGTGGTCTATGGCGTGGGCGTGCAGCCCAACAGCGAACTGGCGCAGGCCGCGGGGCTGGCGGTGGGCAATGGCGTGTTGGTGGATGCCACGCTGCTCACCAGCGACCCCGCCATTTCGGCCCTGGGCGACCTGGTTTCGTACCCCTCGCCCTGGGCGCAGGCCGAGGTGCGTTTGGAGTCGGTGCAAAACGCCATGGACCAGGCGCGCACCGTGGCCGCCCGCCTGGCCGGCAAGCCCGCTGCACCCTACACCGCGCTGCCGTGGTTCTGGAGCGACCAGGGCGACATGCGCTTGCAGATTGCCGGGCTGTCACACGGCGTCGACCAAACCGTGAAGCTCGGTTCGGCTGAAGAGAAAAGTTTGAGCGTGCTGTGCTTCCGCGCCGGCCGGCTGGTGGCGGTGGAATCGTGCAACCGCAGCGCCGACCACATGGCCGCACGCAAGGTGCTGGCGCGTTCGCCGGGGCTCACGGTTGAACAGGCGCGCGCGCCGGGGTTTGATTTGAAGGCGTTTGAAGCGGCGACGCGGCCTGCGGTGTGATTTGATCCTCAGCACATCGTCGTAAGTGCCTGGGGCGATTGTCCCGGGATCAGGCCGATGGGGCGCGCTGCTCCACTCATGCCCATGGCCAACGGCCCTGGGCGTTCGCCAGGCACAAACAGTCCACTGGACTGTTTGTGTCCGGGCTCACTCCCCCGCTTGCGGCCCGGCGGGCCGCAAGCTCCTCCTTTACCTCGCTACGCAGCACGCCCCACCGACCTGATCCTTCAGCAGCGGCTCTTCTCGATAGACCCGGCCACCCGACGCCCTCGGTTCGCACCAAAGGCCTTGGTGAGCGCCGCCTGTGCAGTGTCAAGATAGGTCTAGGCCACCGCGGCCCGAACACCTACAGTGCCCCCGATGCCCGCCCAGGTCTTCATCAGCTACCGCAGCGCCGACGGCAAGGACAAGGCCACTGCGTTGGCGCGCGAGTTGGGTGCGGTGTTCGGCCACGACACCGTCTTTCTGGACAAGGACGATCTGTCCGGTGGCCGCAACTGGCGCGAAGAAGTGGCCGGCGCGCTGGGCCAGCGGCCGGTGCTGCTGCTGCTGGTCACGCCGCAGTTGATCAACGCCACCGATGCCCAGGGCCGGCCGCGTTGGCTCGATGAAAGCGACCCGGTCAAACGTGAGCTTGAACAGGCCTTGGCCGCGGGCGCGCGGGTCATTCCGGTGTTGGGCGACGGGCTGGGCGACACGCCTGACGCCAGCACCTGGCCGGCGCCGCTGAACCAGCTGGCTGACCTGACTTGGCGCCGCCTGCGCGCGTACGACTGGGCGGCCGATGTGCAGCGCCTGGCGCAAGACCTGCGCGCCCATGGCGTGGCGCCCGCTATCGCCGCACCCACTGCCCGCACCGCGCCGCCGCGCTGGCGCCGGCCGCTGCTGGCCGCTGCCGCGATGGTGGTGGTGGCGGCGCTGGGCCTGGGCGCCTGGCTGGCGCGGCCTGACCCCACCCACCTGGCCGGGCGCTGGCAGGTCAACTGGGTGCGCGGCGAGCAGGCGGTGCTGGTGTTCACGCAACAGGGCGATGCGGTCACATTCACCAGCGAGCCGGTGGACGTGAGCCAGCGTGCCGACTGGGCGGCGTACCGCAGCTTCTGGCGCGAACGCGGTGGCGAGTTGCGGCAAGTGGTGTACCGCGGCGCCGGCACGCTGCGCCGCGACCCCGGCGTGGCGCCGCTGGCCGACATCGCCTTGAAGGTGCAGGCCGTGCCCGGCAACGAAGACATCGACAGCGGCAACCTGACGTTCAGCTTCAGCGGCGAACAGGGCCAAGGCAAGCAATGGCTCAACGGCGAGCAGGCCGAACACGCGGCCACACTGAAGCGCTTGCGCTGAACACCAAAGTAAAGCGCTTGCGCTCGATACACCAAGTTGATGCGCTTGCGCTGAACACATCAAGGGGTAAGACATGGCCGACGAGATCCGCTTCACGCTGCAAGGCGAAGTCGAAGAACCCGCCGCCACCAGCCGCGGCGCACACGCCACACACGGCACGCGCGTGGTCAAGCGCGTGCGCCTGGGCTCGGTGCGCGGCCAGGCCAGCGCGCAAAGTCTGGTCGCGCGCGTGGGGCAAGACGTGGTGGTGCTGCACATCAACGGCGGCCCCAGCCTGACGCTGCACCCCGAAAGCGCGGCGGCGCTGATGCGCGCGCAAACCGCGGGCTCCACAGGCCGCAGCGCGGTGTTGCCCGACGGCAGCGTTGAAGTCCCCATGCAACTCGGCTGGCCCGGCCTGGAGCAGGCGGCCGGCGCCACGGCCGCGGCGCGCGGCGCCAGCCGCGGCTGGCTGGGGCAGGTGTTTGCCAGTGCGATGGAAATCGTCACCGGCCAGTCCGGGCAACCGCTGGTCAACCTGGCCGCGGCAGCGGTCACGCTCAAGCTCGACGGCCAGGTGGACCCCGGCGTTTACGCCCTTCAACCCGGCGCCTTGAACAAGCTCAAGGGCAGCGGCAACAAGCTCGACGCCGTGCCCGCCGCGCCCACCGGCCAACCGCTGCTGGTGCTGATCCACGGCACCTTTGTCGACACCACCAGCACCTTCGGCAAGTTCTGGGCGCAGTACCCGCAGCGCGTGCGCGACCTGTTCAGCTTCTACGCCAACCGCGTTTATGCGCTGGACCACCGCACCATGGGCGACAGCCCCATCACCAACGCGCTGCAACTGGTGCGCGCCCTGCCGGCTGGCGCGGTGCTGCACCTGCTCACCCATTCGCGCGGCGGCGTGGTGGCCGAGGTGCTGGCCCGCGCCTGCGCGCAGCAGGGCCTGGACGACGAGTCGCTCAGCGGCTTCACCGCCGCCTATGCCAACGAGCGCGCTGATCTGCTGGCGCTGGCTGCCCTGTGCCGGCAGAAAAACATCTCGGTGCAGCGGATGCTGCGCGTGGCCTGCCCGGCGCGTGGCACGCTGCTGGCGTCGGGCCGGCTCGATGCCTATTTGTCGGTGCTGCAATGGCTGCTCAACAGCGCCGGCATTCCGGTGGCCGGCGCGCTGGTCGACTTCCTCGATGAAGTGGCCCGCGTGCGCGGTGACCCGGCGCAACTGCCCGGGCTGGAAGCGCTGATGCCCACGTCGCCCCTGGTGCTGTGGCTCAACGGCGTGGCCGAGCGCGATGAACCCCTGGCCAGCGAGTTGCGCGTGGTGGCCGGCGACATGCAGGGCGATTCGATCGGCTCGTGGCTCAAGGTCTTGATGAGCGACGCCTTCTACTGGACCGACAACGACCTGGTGGTGCAGACGCGCTCGATGTACGGCGGCACGCCGCGCGGTGGCACGCCCGGCGTAAGCGGCGTGAGCGGCGGCGCGGCGCAGTTCCTGCTCGACCGTGGCGCCGGGGTCAGCCACTTCAACTACTTCAGCAACGAGCGCACCGCCGCGGCCGTGGTGGCCGGCCTGACGCAAGCCCGGCCCGAGGGCTTTGCCGCCATCGGCCCGCTGTCGTGGCAGGGTGACGATGCTTCGGGCTCGCGCGCCGCGCGCACCGTGCCCAGCGCCGCAGCCGACGCCGCCCAGCGCCCGGCGTTGATCTTCCTGCCCGGCGTGCTGGGCTCGAACCTGAAGAGTGGCGACCGGCGCATCTGGCTGAGCCTGAACTTCTTCAACCGCCTGAGCCGCCTGCGCTGGGACCCGCTGGGCAACCCGGGTGTCACGCCCGACGGCGTCGTCGGCCGCGTCTATGGCGACCTGGCCGAGTACCTGCGCGGCACGCATGAGGTGATCGTCTTCGACTACGACTGGCGCGCGCCGATGGAGGCCGAGGCACGCCGCCTCGGCGCCGTGCTCGAGCGCGAAATCGCCTTGCGCCAGGCCAGCGGCCAGCCGGTGCGCATGCTGGCCCATTCGATGGGCGGGTTGCTGGCGCGCACGGTGCAGCTCGAATGCATTAACGTTTGGAACGACTGGATGGCCCGGCCCGGCACGCGGCTGCTGCTGCTGGGCACGCCCCATGCCGGTGCCTGGACGCCGATGCAGGTGCTGTCGGGTGACGACACCTTCGGCAACACCCTGGTCGCAATGGGTGGGCTGTTCGCCAACCATGCCACGCGCCAGTTGATCGCCAACCTGCCCGGCTTCGTGCAGTTGCAGGCCGGCCTGCTCGACAACGACGCCGCGCTTTCAAAAGAAGCCACCTGGCAAGACCTGAGCGAGCGCGACCAGCGCCTGGCGCGCCAGTACAACGCCTGGCACAGCGGCGAAGCACAACTTGAAGCCTACCGCTGGGGCGTGCCGCCGCAGGCCGTGCTCGACCAGGCCGCGGCGCTGCGCCGCCGGCTCGACGGCCAGGCCGCCGCCCTGCAGGCCTGCGCGGCCAAGCTGGTGCAGGTGGTGGGCCAGGTGCGCTTCACGCCCACCGGCATGAGCGTGGGCGCCGGCGGCGTGGAATACCTCGACGCACCGCAGCGCGGCGACGGCCGCGTCACCTGGGACAGTGCCTTGCTGCCCGGCGTGGCCACCTGGCTGCTGCCGGTTGCGCATGACAAGCTGCCGGCCTGCGCCGAGGCCTTCATCGACTACGAGAACTTGTTGCTGGGCAAGGCGCCCATACATCTGACTGCACTGGACGTGGCCGCCACCCTGGCCAAGCCGCCCGCGCCCGACTCGCTGCGGCGCAGCCGCCCGGCGCGCGCCAGCACGGCCGAGCCGCCACCCGCCACGCTGGAACAGGTTTTTGCCGTGGCTGATGACGGCCCGCCAGCGAGCAACGGCACCGGCGCCAGCAGCCACCGCCCGGCGCTGCGCGTGCAGGTGATCAACGGCGACTTGCGCTTCGTGCAGGGCGCGCTGCTGCTGGGCCACTACCGCGCGCTCGAACTCAGCGGCACCGAAGCGGTGGTCGACCCTCTGCTGGGCCGGCGCATGAGCGAAACCCTGGCCACCGGCCTGTACCCGGCCTCGCCGGGCTCGCACCAGGTGTTTGTTAACCGTTCACGCAACTTGCGCAACCCGCTGCTGCCGCCGCAGCCCGCGGCCGTGGTGGTGGCCGGCCTGGGCGATGAAGGCAAGCTCGGCGCCACCGAACTGGTGCACACCATTCGCCTGGCGGTGCTGGCGCATGCCCAGCATGTGTTGCAAAACGCGCCGGCCACGCAGGCCCCGCCGCCCTTCGAGCTGACGGCCACGCTGGTGGGCAGCGGCGGGCCGGGCGTCTCGCCCGGCATTTCGGCGCAATTGGTGGCGCAGGGCGTGCGCGAGGCCGACGAGCAACTGCAAGACACCGGCTGGCCGCGCGTGGCCGGCCTGACGCTGATCGAGTGGTACCTCGACCGCGCCGGCGAAGCCTGGCTGGCCTTGCAGGCCCAGGCCCAGGCCACGCCCGGGCGCATCGACCTGGCCCGCGCGGTGAAAGAAGGCACCGGCGGCCTGCGCCGCGCGCTCGAAGGCAACTACCGCGGCGCCGCGCACGACCTGATCAGCGCCGTGCAGACGCTGGATGAAAACAAGCAGCCGCTGATCACCTACACCGTGGACACGCGGCGCGCGCGCTCTGAAGTGCGCGCCCAGCGCGCGCAGGGGCCGCTGCTGGTGCAGTTGGTGCAAAGCGCATCGAACGACGGCAACCGCGACGCGCAAATCGGCCGCACGCTGTTCAACCTGCTGGTGCCCATCGAGCTGGAGCCCACCCTGGCCGGCAGCAGCGAGATGCTGCTGGAGCTGGACGCCGCCACCGCGGCCATCCCGTGGGAGCTGCTCAACACCGACGCCGCGCAAACCCACTGCGACCCGCGGCCCTGGGCCATCCGCACCAAGCTGCTGCGCAAGCTGCGCACCGCCAACTTCCGCGACGCGGTGCGCGATGCCAGCCGTGAAGACCATGTGCTGGTGATTGGCGAGCCGAAGTGCGACCTGAAGGTGTACCCACCCCTGCCCGGTGCGCGCGCCGAAGCGCAGGCCGTGGCGCTGCAACTGGCCGATCAACTCGGGCCGGACAAGGTGACTGCGCTGGTGTCGGGCCACGACGATTCGCGCAGCATCATCAACGCGCTGTACAGCCAGCACTACCGCGTGGTGCACGTGGCCGGGCATGGCGAGCTGACGACCAAGACGGTTCAGGGCGGGGTGGTGCTGTCGGACGGCATCTTTCTCGGTGCCAACGAAGTGCGCGCCATGCGCACCGTGCCCGAGCTGGTGTTCCTGAACTGCTGCCACCTGGCCGGGCGCGACGCCGCTGCGTTGACGCGAGCGCCGCCGCAGTACAACCGCGCCGCCTTCGCCGCCAACATCGCCGACGAGCTGATCCGCGCCGGCGTGCGTTGTGTGGTGGCCGCCGGCTGGGCGGTGGAAGACGGCCCGGCCGAACTCTTCGCCACCACCTTCTACGCCGCCTTGCGCCGCGGCGAACGCTTCAGCCACGCCGTGGCGCAAGCGCGCGAGGCGGCCTGGGAGGCCAGCCCGCTGGGCAACACCTGGGCTGCCTACCAGTGCTATGGCGACCCGGGCTGGCGCTGGCGCGACAGCGCGCACGCCAACGTCCAGGCCAAACCCAACCCCCTGGCTGACTACGGCGCTGTGTCGTCGGCGCTGGCTTTGAACCTGGCGCTGGACACGCTGGCCGTGCGCTGCCGCTACAGCGACCCGGGCCAGGCGCAGACCCAGCCCGTGCACGACAAGCTGCACGCGCTGGAAGACCGCTTCGCGCCGCTGTGGGGCAGCCAGGGCACGGTGGCCGAAGCCTTTGGCGCGGCCTACGCCGAAGCGGGCGACACGGCACGCGCCATCGGCTGGTACCGCCGCGCCGAAGCCGCGCTCGACGGCAGCGCCTCGTTCCGCTGCGCCGAGCAGTTAGCCAACCTGATCGCGCGCAGCGCCGAGAAAGACACTGACCTGGCGCGCGCCGAACGTGGCCTGCTTGAGGCCGTGCAGCGGCTGGACGCGCTGTGCGCATTGCAAGCCACGCCCGAGCGCCAGGCCTTGCTCGGCAGCGCCTACAAGCGCCAGGCGCTGCTGCATGCGCGACAGGGCCGGCGGCGCAGCGAACTGGCCGCCTTGCGCCAGGCCGTGCACCACTATGAACGCGCCGAGCGCCTGGCCGCGGCCGGCCAGGCCGGCAACCTGTACTACCCGGCGCTGAACGGCCTGGGCGTGCAGATGCGGCTGGCCGCGCTGGAGCGCAAGCCGCTGAAGTGGCCGCGCGCACGGCTGGCAGCCATCGATGCGTCGCTCAAGGCCGCGCAGGCCAGCGCGCCCGACTTCTGGTGCGAGGTCGGCGCCATCGAGTTGCGCCTGTACCGGGCGGTGGCCGCGCGCCGTCTGGCCCGCCTGGCCGAAGACCTGGCTGACGCCTTCAACAACCTGGCCCTGCGCGTGGCCGCACCGCGGCTGTGGGATTCGGTGGCCACCAACGAGCGCATGGTGCTCGAGCCGTATGCGCAGCGCGCCAGCGCGCCCGAAGCCAAGGCCGCGCGCATGCTGCTGGCCACGCTGGCCACGCTGGCCGCCCTGGCCGAACCAACCCGGCAGGACAATGCCGCCCCACCATGAAGCCGCACGCCTTCATCGCCATGCCCTTCGGCCCCAAGCCCGGGGCCGACGGCCAGTTGATCGACTTCAACCGCGTCTACGCCGAATACATCAAGCCGGCGCTGGAAGCGGCGGGCTTCGAGGTCTTCCGGGCTGACGAGGAACAGCGCGCCGGCGACATCCGCGCCGACATGTTCCAGGAGCTGCTGGTGGCCGACCTGGTGGTGGCCGACCTGACGCTCGACAACCCTAACGTTTGGTATGAGCTGGGGGTTCGCCATGCGCTGCGCCAGCGTGGCGTGATCCTGGTGCAGGGCCCGCGCGCGGCGCAGCCGTTCGACATCTACACCGACCGCAAGCTGCGCTACGCCCTGAAAGACGGCGCGCCCGACCCGGCCCAGTTGGAGGCCGACAAGCAGCGCCTCACAGACATGGCGCGCGAGACATTGGCCGCCCCCACGGCGCGCAAGGTCAGCCCGGTGTATGCGCTGCTCGACCATTTGCGCGAGCCGCAATGGCGCGACCTGCTGCTGGCCGGCGGCAACGAATATGCGCAGGTGTTCAAGAGCTGGTCGCAGCGCATGCGGGTGGCGCGCGACAAGCAGCGCGCCGGCGACCTGCTGGTGCTGGCCGACGAAACGCCGACGCAAGCGTTGTGGCTGGAAGCCAAGCGCATGGCCGGGGCCAGCCTGCTCACGCTGGGCCACTTCGACCTGGCGCTGGAGCAGTTTGATGTTGCGCTGGAGGTGGCCCCCGACGACCTGGTTTGCCGCGAAAAGAAAGGCGTGTGCCTGGGCCGCCTGGGCCGCCCGGAAGAAGCCGACGCCTGGGCCCAGGCCTTCACCGACGAGCACCCGCGCAACCCCGACGCCTGGGCCCTGCTGGGGCGGCTGGGCAAGGAAGACTGGATCTCGCGCTGGCGCGTGCCGGGCGAACCCGGCGGCGCCACCGTTACCAGCGCGCAGATGCGCGAGCGCGCCGAGGGCGAAGACGCCACCCTGGCTGACGCCATCACGCCCTACGCCGGCGCATTCAGGGCCGACCCGCTGCATTACTACTCGGGCATCAATGCCTTGACGTTGACCGTGCTGCGCCAGCACCTGGGCGGGCCGACCACGCCCGAAGGCATTGACGAATTGCTGGGCGGCGTGCGCTGGGCCGCGCTGGCCGCGCAGGCGCGTGAACCGCGCAGTTATTGGCCGCGCGTGACGCTGGCGGAACTCTCGCTGCTGTGCCGCGAAACCGCTGCCGTGGTGCGCGACTTCAAGGCCGCCATGGCCGCCGCCGAGCGCGACTGGTTTGCCCTCGACTCCACCCGCCAGACGCTCACCTTGCTGCGCGACGTGGCGTTCCGGCCGGCTGAAACCGCCGCCGCCTTGCAGATCGTCGAGGCCGAAATCGCCCGCGTGGCGTCGCCGCTGAAGCCGAACAAGGTGCTGCTCTTTTCCGGCCACATGGTCGATACACCGGGGCGCACGCCGCCGCGCCTGCCCAGCGCCTGGGTGCCGCAGGCCGCGGCCGACATCGAGGGCGTGCTCGATGAACTGGGGGTGGGCGCAGGCGACCTGCTGCTCACGCAAGGCGCGGCCGGTGGTGACCTGCTGTGCGCTGAAGGCTGCCTGTTGCGCGGGGCGCGCGTGCAACTGCTGCTGCCGCAGGCAGAGCCGAAGTTCATTGAAGATTCCGTGCTGCGCAGCGACCTGGGCGAAGCCTGGCGCGTGCGCTACCTGGCGCTGCGCAAGCAGCTCAAAGACCCACCCAGGGTGCTGGCCGATGAACTCGGCCCCGCGCCCAAGGGCAGCAACATCTACGAGCGTTGCAACCTGTGGCTGCTGCACAGCGCCCTGGCCTACGGGCAGGACAAGGTGCACTTCATCTGCCTGTGGGACGGCCA
>JAYUQE010000550.1:0-6745 GCA_043756905.1 Burkholderiales bacterium
GCGCGACCTGGAAACCGAATTCGCCCGCGCCAGCACCTCGCAACGCACCAGCAATGCAGACGAAGCCGCGGCGCAAACCGCGCGTGCCTCGGCCACCAATCGCCTGGTGGAACGCCTGCGCGCCATCCGCCCCAATGGCCGCGTGGTGCTGCGCATCAACCCCAGCGAGCCCGGCCTGCCCGAGCTGGCACTCGAAGACGGCGACCGCCTGTACATCCCGCCCCGCCCCACCACCGTGGGCGTGTTCGGCAGCGTGTTCAACGCCGGCAGCTTCCTGCATACCAACGGCCGCTCGATCGAGGACTACCTCAACCTGGCCGGCGGCCCCACGCGCGGCGCCGACGAGTCCAGCGTCTTCGTCATTCGCGCTGATGGCAGCGTGGTCAGCAACCCGCAGAACAAGCGCGGCTGGTTCAGCCGCGGCGACGACCTGGCCAAGCTGGCGTCACAGCCCGGCGACACCATCTTCGTGCCCGAAGAAATGAACAAGAGCAGCTTCGTGCAAAACGCCAAGGACTGGACGCAGATCCTGTCGCAGTTTGCGCTGGGCATTGCGGCGTTGCGGACGATCGGGAACTGAGCCGATATGGTGCCGCAGGAACTGGGTCAATCGCTGGCCGACGAGCACGGCGACGAAGGCCTGAGCCTGCTCGATCTGGCCGTGCCCCTGGTGCAGCACCGCTGGCTGCTGATACTGGGCCCGTTGCTGGCCGGCGCGCTGGCGCTGGGAGGCACTTACCTCGTCAAGCCCATGTTCACCTCAAAGGTTAGCTTTCTGCCGCCACAGCAGCAGCAAAGTGCAGCGGCCTCGGCCGTGGCGTCACTGGGCGCGCTGTCCGGGCTGGTCGGTTCGGCCGCAGGCCTGAAGAGCCCGGCTGACCAATACGTGGCGCTGCTGCAAAGCGTGACCGTGGCCGACCACTTGATTGACGAATTCAAGCTCATGCAGGTCTACGACACCGAATACCGCTTCCAGGCCCGCCGCAGGCTGGCCGAGAACGCGCGCGTGTCGCTGGGCAAGAAGGATGGCCTGATCTCGGTGGAGGTGGACGACACCGATCCGCAACGCGCCGCCGCCATCGCCAACCGCCATGTCGATGAGCTGCGCGGCCTGACGGCCAAGCTGGCGCTGACCGAAGCCCAGCAACGCCGTGTGTTCTTCGAAGGCCAACTCGCCAAGACGCGGGACGACCTCACCCGTGCCCAGCAAACCTTGCAGGCCAGCGGCTTCAACCCCGGCGCGCTGAAGGCCGAGCCCAAGGCCGCCGCCGAGGGCTATGCCCGGCTCAAGGCCGAGGCCACCAACGCCGAAGTGCGCCTGCAAACCCTGCGCCGCAGCCTGGCCGACGGCACGCCCGAAGTGCAGCAGGCCTTGACCCTGCTGGCCGCCCTGCGCGGCCAGTTGGCCAAGGCCGAAGACTCCACTGACACCAAGGCCGGGCCTGACTATGTGAGCAAGTACCGCGAATTCAAGTACCAGGAAACGCTGTTCGAACTCTTCGCCCGGCAGTACGAGCTGGCCCGCGTTGACGAAAGCCGCGAAGGCGCGTTGATCCAGGTGGTGGATGTGGCCTTGCCGGCTGAGCGCAAGAGCCGGCCGCAGCGCGCCATGATTGCCGTTGTGGTGACCGCGGCGGTGGCCTTGATATTGGTCGTCTTCGTCACCTGCCGCCACTTCTGGCGTGCGGCCAAAGCGCGGCCCGAAAACGCACACAGTCTGGCCAGCCTGCGCGCCGCGCTGGGGCGCCGCTGACATCGTGACCCACGCCGCAAGCATGAGCCTGACCGGCAAAAAGGTCCTGGTCACCGGGGCCGATGGCTTCATCGGTTCGCACTTGGTTGAACACCTGGTGGCGCTCGGTGCCAACGTACGCGCCTTCGTTTACTACAACAGCTTCAACTCCTGGGGCTGGCTGGATCAAAGCCCGGCGCACATTCAGCGCGAGCTTGACGTCTTTGCCGGCGACATCCGCGACCCGCACGGCGTGCGCACCGCCATGACCGGCTGCGACGTGGTGCTGCACCTGGCCGCGCTGATCGGCATCCCGTACTCGTACCACTCGCCGCAAACCTACGTTGACACCAACATCAGCGGCACGCTCAACGTGGTGCAGGCGGCGCGCGACCTGGGCGTGCAGCGCGTGGTGCACACCTCCACCAGCGAGGTGTACGGCACGGCGCGCTTCGTGCCCATCACCGAAGCGCACCCGCTGCAGGGCCAGTCGCCGTATTCGGCCAGCAAGATCGGCGCCGACCATATCGCGCTGAGCTACCACCTCTCGTTCGGCACGCCGGTGGCCGTGATCCGGCCATTCAACACCTATGGCCCGCGGCAGTCGGCGCGCGCCGTCATTCCCACCATCATCACGCAGATTGCTGCCGGTGCGCAGCAGATCAAGCTCGGTGCCGTGCACCCCACGCGCGACTTCAACTTCGTGCGCGACACCGTGCGCGGTTTCATCGCCGTGGCCCAAGGCGACGCCGCGGTAGGCCGGGTAGTGAACATCGGCAGCAATTTCGAAGTCAGCGTGGGTGATACCGCCCGCCTGATCGCCACGCTCATGCAGCGCGAGGTCGAACTCATCAGCGACGACGCCCGGCTGCGCCCCGCCGCCAGTGAGGTCGAGCGCCTGTGGGCCGACAACGCCCTGGCACGTGAGCTGCTGGGTTGGACGCCCGAGTACGCCGGCCTCGAAGGCCTGCGCCGCGGCCTGGTTGAAACCATCGCTTGGTTTGCCGAACCCGGCAACCTGCGCGGCTACAAGGCCGGCCGCTACAACGTTTGAAACCACTCATGAACGGCATGGTTGAAACGCCCGCGGTCGCGGGCCTCGTCGCAGGCACGCTGGGCGCCGTGCGCCAAGTGCTGGGCGCTGCGCCCGGCATGATCGCGCTGCACGAACCCGAATTCGCCGGCAACGAATGGGCCTACGTCAAGGAGTGCATCGACACGGGCTGGGTGTCCTCGGTCGGTGCGTTCGTCGACCGCTTTGAACGCGACCTGGCGGCCACCACCGGCGCCGCGCATGCCGTGGCCACGGTCAATGGCACGGCGGCGCTGCACATGTGCCTGCTGCTGGCCGGCGTGCAGCCGGGTGACGAAGTCCTGATGCCGGCGCTGACCTTCATCGCCACGGCCAATGCGGCGTCTTACTGCGGCGCGGTGCCGCACTTCGTCGACAGCGAAGCCACCTCATTGGGTGTGTGTGCCAACGCCCTGCAAGCGCATCTGCAGCAGGCCGCCACGCTGCGCGGTGATGCCTGCTTCAACCGCCACACCGGCGCGCGCATCCGCGTGCTGGTGGTGATGCATGTCTTCGGTCACCCCTGCGAGCTCGATGCCCTGGCTGAAGTGGCGCGGCGCTGGCACCTGGTGCTCATCGAAGACGCGGCCGAGTCGCTGGGCTCCACCTACCACGGCCGCCACACCGGCAACGTGGGCCTGCTGTCGGCGTTGAGCTTCAACGGCAACAAGGTCGTCACCACCGGCGGCGGCGGCGCGGTGTTGACGAATGACCCGGCACTGGCCAAGCGCGCCAAGCACCTCACCACCACCGCGCGCACGCCGCACCGCTGGAGCTTTGTGCATGACGAGGTGGGCTACAACTACCGCCTGCCCAACCTGAACGCGGCGCTGGGCTGCGCGCAGCTTGAACGGCTGCCCGGCATGGTGCAGCGCAAGCGCCAACTCGCAGCGCGCTATGAAGCCGCCCTGGCCGGCGTACCTGGTGTGCGCTTCTTGCGTGAACCCACCGGCACGGCCAGCAACTACTGGCTCAATGCCATCGTGCTCAATGAGGCGCACGAAGCGCACCGCGACGAGCTGCTGGCCGCACTGAACGATGCCGGCTACATGGCCCGCCCGCTGTGGACGCTGATGCATCGCCTGCCCATGTACCAGGCCTGCCCGCGCAGCGATCTGCGCACGGCGCTGCAACTCGAAGCGCGCGTGGTCAACCTGCCCAGCAGCGCGAAGCTGGGGGCCTGATGGCGCGCAAAGTCTGCGTCGTCACCGGCAGCCGGGCCGACTATGGCCTGCTGCGCTGGCTGCTGCACGACCTGCGGGCCGACCCGGCCTTCGAACTGCAACTCGTGGTCACCGGCATGCACCTGTCGCGTGAGCATGGCCACACCATTGACGAGATCGAACGCGACGGCTTCCAGGCCGACCGCCGCGTTGAAATGCTGCTGGCCAGCGACACCCCCGGCGCCACCTGCCACTCGGTGGCGCTGGGCGTGATCGGCATGTCTGAAGCGTTAACGCAGTTGCAGCCTGAACTGGTGCTGGTGTTGGGCGACCGCTTCGAGATCCTGGCCGCGGCGCAGGCCTGTCTGTTCCATGGCGTGGCGCTGGCGCACATTGCCGGTGGCGACACCACCGAAGGGGCGTTTGACGAATCCATCCGCCATGCCATCACCAAGCTGGCGCAACTGCACTTCGTGACCAACGAGCTGTCGGCGCAGCGCGTGCGCCAGATGGGCGAAGACCCGCGCCACGTTCATGTGGTGGGCAGCCCGGGGCTGGACCACTTGCGCCGACACCCATTGCTTGAGCCTGCCGCGCTCGAAGCCGCGCTGGGCGCGCCATTGGGGCGGCGCAACCTGCTGGTCACGTTTCACCCGGTCACGCTCGCGGGCGACGGCGGGCTGGCCGAGTTCAACGAATTGCTGGCCGCGCTTGAAGCGCTGCCGTCCGACATCGTGCTGTGGCTCAGCCGCCCCAACGCCGACCCCGGCGGGCGCGGCATCAGCGCTGCGCTCGATGCTTTCGCGCAGCGCCGCGGCGCCAGCGCGTGCGTGCATGCCTCGCTGGGCAGCCTGCGCTACCTCAGCCTGATGGCGCAGTGCAACGCCGTGGTGGGCAATTCCTCCAGCGGCCTGTACGAGGCGCCCAGCCTGCACCGGCCCACGGTGAACATCGGCACGCGCCAGCAAGGGCGCCTGGCCGCGACCTCGGTGCTGCACTGCGAAGCGCAGCGCGACGCCATTGCGGGCGCCATCGCGCGCGCGCTGGTGCTCGATTGTTCGAACGTGGTCAACCCGTATGGCGACGGCCACAGCACGGCGCGCATCGTCGATGTCTTGCGCCGCCTGCCGCCGCCGGCCACGCTGCTGCACAAGGCGTTCCACCTGCAAGACCTGCAAGACCTGCAAGACGGGCAAGACCGGCAAGGGGCCGCCGGTGGCTGAACACACTTTCGTCATCGCCGAAGCCGGCGTCAACCACAACGGTTCACTTGAGCGGGCACGGCAACTGGTTGACGTGGCCGCCGATGCCGGCGCCGACGCGGTGAAGTTTCAAAGCTTCCAGGCCGAGCAACTCGTCACCGCCTATGCCGGCAAGGCCGCGTACCAGGCCGCCAACATGGGCGAAGGCGGCAACCAGCTGGGCATGCTCAAGGCGCTGGAGCTGAGCCCGGCTGACCACCACGGGCTGGTGCAGCACTGCCGCGCGCGCGGCATCCGCTTCATGTCCACCGCGTTCGACGCCGCCAGCCTGCGCCTGCTGGCGCAGCTCGACATGCCGGCCATCAAGATCCCTTCGGGCGACATCACCTGCGCGCCGCTGCTGCTGCAAGCCGCGCGGCTGCGCCAGCCGTTGATCGTCTCCACCGGCATGGCCACGCTGGCCGAAGTGGAGCAGGCGCTGGGCGTGGTCGCCTTTGGGCTGCTGCACGACGCCGAGCCCACCAGCCGGCTTGATTTCGAAGCCGCATTCGCCAGCGCCGCCGGCCAGCAGGCGCTGCGCCAGCGCGTCACGTTGCTGCACTGCGTGACGCAATATCCGGCGCCGCCCGAGGCCGTCAACCTGCGCGCCATGGACACCCTGGCCGCGGCCTTCGGCCTGCCCGTGGGTTACTCAGACCACACCCTGGGCCTGGCCGTGGCGCTGGCCGCGGTGGCGCGCGGCGCGGTGGCGATCGAAAAGCACTTCACCCTCAGCCGCAGCCTGCCCGGGCCCGACCATGCCGCCTCGCTCGAACCCGGCGAACTGGTGGCACTGGTGGCCGGCATTCGCCAGATCGAGCAAGCGCTGGGCTCGCCGCGCAAGCTGCCCGCCGCGGCCGAAGTGGGTAACCGGCCGGTGGCGCGGCGCAGCGTCGTGGCCGCGCGCGCCATCGCCTGCGGCGAGGTGTTCACACCGCAGATGCTGGCCTGCAAGCGCCCCGGCCAGGGCGTCTCGCCGATGGACTATTGGCAGTTGCTGGGGCGTGTGGCGCGCCGCGACTACGGCCCGGACGAGCAGATCGAGCCATGACGCCATGACGCCTGCCTTGCCCTGCATCGTCATCGGCGCCGGTGGCCACGCCGGCGTGCTGGTCGACGCCTTGCTGGCCGGCGGGCACGCCGTACTGGGCCTGACCGACGCCGACCCCGCCCGCCATGGCCAGCAGGTTTGCGGCCGGCCCGTGCTCGGCGCTGACGATGCGCTGGCCGCATACGCGCAGCACGACGTGATGCTCGTCAACGGCATCGGCGGCGTGGGTGATGCGCGAAGTGACGCGCTGCGCCACACCGTGCAGCAACACCTGCACGACCAGGGTTGGCGCTTCACCGGCGTGCAGCACCCGGCCGCAGTGGTGTCGCCCTTCGCCACGCTGGCCAGCGGCGTGCAGTTGCTGGCGGCCAGCGTGGTGCAGGCCGGCGCCCAGGTGGGTGAGGCTTGCATCATCAACACCGGCGCCATCGTCGAGCACGATTGCCAGGTCGGCGCCTACAGCCACATCGCGCCGCGCGCCTTGCT
>JAYUQE010000551.1:0-6735 GCA_043756905.1 Burkholderiales bacterium
GACAAACATCACCGAAATCAGGATCGTCGTCGGGCGAATCGCGGCCTTGAGTTTGTCCAAGTCAAGCAGGCCGTCTTCCTGCACATCGAGGTAGGTCACCTCGAAGCCCTGGCGTTCCAGCTCACGCATGGTGTCGAGCACCGCCTTGTGCTCGGTCTTCACGGTGATGAGGTGCTTGCCGCGCTCTTTGTAGAACTGCGCCGCGCCCTTGATGGCCAGGTTGTTGCTCTCGGTGGCGCCACTGGTCCACACGATTTCGCGCGGGTCGGCATTGAGCAGCCTGGCCACTTCTTCGCGCCCCTTTTCAACCGCTTCTTCGGCTTCCCAACCCCAGGCATGGCTGCGTGAAGCGGGGTTGCCGAAGTGTTCGCGCAGCCAGGGCACCATGGCGTCAACAACGCGCGGGTCGCACGGCGTGGTGGCGCCGTAGTCCATGTAGATGGGGAAGTGCGGGGTCATGTTCAGTCGGATTACGCTGCGTTACTTTGAAAAGGCGTTGCGTTACTTTGAAAAGGCGTTGCCAAGGGCGAACACCGAATTCGGCGCCGTGATCTTGATCGGCCGGACCACCGGCTGCGATGAAATGGCGCGCTTCACAGGTGCGTCGCTGACGGACACGCCCTTGGCAATCTGGTCATCGACCAGCTTCTTCAGTGAAATCGAGTCCAGAAACTCGATCATCTTGGCATTCAGGCTGGCCCACAGGTCGTGCGTCATGCAGCGGCCGGTGTCGTCGCCCATGCAGTTTTCTTTGCCGCCGCAGCCGGTGGCGTCGATCGGTTCATCGACCGCGACGATGATGTCGGCCACGGTGATGTCTTGCGCTGCACGGCCCAGCGAATAGCCGCCGCCGGGGCCGCGCGTGCTTTCCACCAGCTCGTGGCGGCGCAGCTTGCCGAACAATTGCTCAAGGTAAGACAGCGAGATTTGCTGGCGCTGGCTGATGGCAGCCAGGGCCACGGGGCCGTTCTGGGCGCGCAGGCCCAGGTCGATCATGGCGGTGACCGCGAAGCGGCCTTTGGTGGTCAAGCGCATTGCATTTCTCCTTCAGGCTGGCCCGGAGGCGGACACCCGGGTGTTCCCGAGTAGATAAGTCAAGTATAGCCTGAAGCCGAGTGATTTAGTCGTGTTTGCCAGGCTATGCCCCCGGCGCGGCCAGGGGCACGACGTTGGTGTCGTGCCCGGCGGCGCCAAAGGCCTGCTCGCGCAGCAAGGCAAGCTGGTCGCGCAGGCGCGCCGCCTTTTCAAATTCGAGGTTGCGCGCATGGTCAAGCATTTGCTTTTCCAGCAGCTTGATGCGTTTGCCCAGGTCGCGCTCGCTCATGGCTTCCACTTCAGCAGCGGCCTGGGCAGATTTCAAGTCGTCCTTGGCGGTCTTGTCTGACACCACGCCGTCGATCATGTCGCGCACCTGCTTGCTTACGCTGCGCGGAGTGATGCCCTTTTGCAGGTTCCAGGCCACTTGCTTGGCGCGTCGGCGTTCGGTTTCACCCAGGGCGCGTTCCATGGAGTCGGTGATGCGATCGGCATACAAGATGGCGCGGCCGTTGACGTGGCGCGCCGCGCGGCCGATGGTCTGGATGAGCGAGCGGCCCGAGCGCAGGAAGCCTTCCTTGTCGGCATCCAGTATGGCCACCAGCGACACCTCAGGGATGTCCAGCCCTTCGCGCAGCAAGTTGATGCCCACCAGCACGTCGAACAACCCCAGGCGCAAGTCGCGGATGATTTCCACGCGCTCCACGGTGTCGATGTCGCTGTGCAGGTAGCGCACCTTCACGCCGTTGTCACTGAGGTATTCGGTCAATTGCTCGGCCATGCGCTTGGTCAGCGTGGTGATGAGCACGCGCTCGTTGATTTGCGCGCGCAGGCGAATCTCTTGCAGCACATCATCGACCTGGTGAGCTGCGGGGCGCACTTCGCACATCGGGTCAACCAGCCCGGTGGGGCGAACGAGCTGCTCAACCACCTGGCCAGCGTGGCGGTCTTCGTAGTCAGCCGGCGTGGCCGACACGAACACCACCTGGCGCATCTTGCCTTCGAATTCTTCGAACTTCAGCGGCCGGTTGTCCAGCGCACTGGGCAGGCGAAAGCCATATTCGACCAGCGTGGTCTTGCGCGCGCGGTCGCCGTTGTACATGCCGCCGAACTGGCCGATCAGCACATGGCTTTCGTCCAGAAACATGATGGCATCGCGCGGCAAATAGTCCACCAGCGTGGGCGGCGGTTCACCCGGCAGCGCACCCGAGAGATGCCGTGTGTAGTTTTCAATGCCTTTGCAGTGGCCCACTTCCACCAGCATTTCCAGGTCGAAGCGGGAGCGCTGCTCCAGGCGCTGGGCCTCGACCAGCTTGCCGGCCTTCACCAGTTCATCGAGCCGCTCGCGTAGTTCAACCTTGATCGTTTCCACGGCCGCCACCACGCGGTCGCGCGGCGTCACGTAGTGGCTGCTGGGGTAGACGGTGAAGCGCGGAATCTTTTGCCGGATGCGGCCGGTGAGCGGGTCCAGCAGTTGCAGCGACTCCACTGCATCGTCGAACAACTCGATGCGCAGCGCCAACTCCGAATGCTCGGCCGGGAAGACGTCGATCGTGTCGCCGCGCACGCGGAACGTGCCACGTGAAAAGTCGGTTTCATTGCGCTGGTACTGCATGCGAATAAGTTGGGCGATCACATCGCGCTGGCCCAACTTGTCGCCTACGCGGAGTGTCATCACCATGCGGTGATAGTCCTGCGGCGAGCCGATGCCGTAGATGGCACTCACCGATGCCACGATGACCACGTCGCGCCGCTCCAGCAGGCTCTTGGTGCAGCTCAGTCGCATTTGCTCGATGTGCTCGTTGATCGAGCTGTCCTTCTCGATGAACAGGTCGCGCTGCGGCACATAGGCCTCGGGCTGGTAGTAGTCGTAGTAGCTCACGAAGTACTCCACCGCGTTGCGCGGAAAGAACTCGCGGAACTCGCTGTACAGCTGCGCGGCCAGGGTCTTGTTCGGCGCGAAAACGATCGCCGGGCGGCCCATGCGGGCAATCACATTGGCCATGGTGAAGGTCTTGCCCGAGCCGGTCACGCCCAGCAGGGTCTGGAAGCTCAGGCCGTCTTCAATGCCCTGCGAAAGCTGGTCGATGGCCGTGGGTTGGTCGCCGGCTGGTTGGTACGGCTGGTAAAGCTGGAACGGCGAATCAGGAAAGGTGACGAACCGCCCCACCTCGGCGGCAACGCTCGGCACGGCAACGGCTTCGGTCATGGGCGGGCTCTCACTGGTGGGCAATTTAGAATCGGGCGCCATGCCAGCAGCACTGCGCCAGCATGGCAACCCGAAAGCGTAGCGCACCTGCGTTCGTTGGGTCTTGTCCTCCCCCCACCACCGTTTACTTCGTTGCGGCGTTGCCGCGCCCTGGAGCTTTGCATGTCTTTGTTTTCCGCCGTCACCCTGGCCCCGCGCGACCCCATCCTCGGCTTGAGCGAGCAGTTCGCGGCTGACCCCAACCCGGCCAAGGTGAACCTCGGCGTGGGCGTGTATTTCGATGCTGAAGGCAAGCTGCCGGTGTTGCAGTGCGTGCAAGCGGCCGAAGCGCAAATGGCCACCACTGTGATGCCGCGGGGCTACCTGCCGATTGACGGCATCGCCGCGTACGACCGCGCTGTGCGGGAGTTGGTCTTCGGCGGCGACAGTGCCGTCTTGGCCCAAGGCCGAGTGGCCACCATCCAGGCAGTGGGCGGCACGGGCGGGCTGAAGGTGGGAGCCGATTTCCTGAAGCGCATGAGCCCCGCTGCCACCGTGCTGATCAGCGACCCAAGCTGGGAGAACCACCGCGCGCTGTTCAGCAACGCGGGCTTCGAGGTCGGCACCTACCCTTACTACGACGCCGCCACGCGGGGCATCCGCTTCCAGGCCATGCTCGATGCGCTGATTGGTGCCGCTGCCGGCACCGTGGTGGTGCTGCATGCCTGCTGCCACAACCCCACCGGCTGTGACCTCACGCCCGCGCAATGGGCGCAGGTGGTGGCCGCGGTGAAGGCGCGCGGGCTGGTGGCGTTCCTGGACATGGCCTATCAGGGCTTTGGCGATGGCCTGCGCGAAGACGGCGCGGTGGTACAGCAATTCCTGCAAAGCGGCCTCGGCTTCTTCGTTGCCACGTCGTTTTCCAAGAGCTTTTCGCTCTACGGCGAGCGCGTGGGCGCACTCAGCGCGGTGTGCGAAAGCAAGGACGAAGCGCAGCGCGTGCTCAGCCAGTTGAAGGTCGTCATCCGCAGCAACTATTCCACCCCGCCCACGCATGGCGCGCAGGTGGTGACCACGGTGCTCGGCACGCCCGCACTGCGTGCCCAGTGGGAAGAAGAACTGGCCGGCATGCGCTTGCGCATTCGCGCAATGCGCAGCGCACTGGTGCAAGGCCTGGCCCAGGCCGGTGTGACGCAGGATGTGAGCTACATCACCGCCCAAAAGGGCATGTTCAGCTACTCGGGCTTGAGCGCCGCCCAGATGCAGCGCCTGCGCAGCGAGTTCGGCGTTTACGGCGTGGACTCCGGGCGCATTTGCGTGGCGGCCTTGAACCTAAACAACATCAGACAGGTCGCGTGCGCCATCGCCCAGGTCATGTAAGGGATGTTGGCGATGTAGGCCGCCGCGGTGCCGCGTTTCAGCGGATCGGCCGGCTCGCCGTGGCCTCAAGATCACACCGGCTGGTATTTTTGTGCACTGCAACATAGAATATCGGCCAGCACGCCAAGTGCAGTGAAACGCGAGGGTTTGGCCCTGCCCAGACCCGTGTTCAACAACAAGGCCAACAACATGCTTTACCAGCTCTATGAAACACAGCGCGCCCTGATGGCGCCGTTTGCCGAGTTCGCCAGTGCATCGGCCCGCTTGTACAGCCACCCGCTTTCGCCCCTGTCGCACTCGCCGCTGGCGCAGCGCGTCTCTGCCGGCCTGGAACTGATGCATCGGCTGGCCAAAGACTACGAAAAGCCCGAATTCAACATCACCGCGGCCACGGTGAACGGCATCGAGATTGCGGTGCAGCAGCAAGTGGCGCTGCAAAAGCCGTTCTGCCGCCTGCTGCGCTTCAAGCGCTTCAGCGACAACACCCAGGCGCTGGACGTGATGAAAGGCCAGCCCACCGTGCTGGTGGTGGCGCCGCTTTCCGGCCATCACTCCACGCTGTTGCGCGACACGGTGAAGCACCTGTTGCACGACCACAAGGTCTTCATCACCGACTGGACCGACGCGCGCATGGTGCCGCTGCGGGATGGCGCCTTCCACCTCGATGACTACGTGGCCTATGTGCAGGATTTCATCCGCCATATCGGCCCGCACGTGCATGTGATTTCAGTGTGCCAGCCCACGGTACCGGTGCTGGCCGCCGTGTCGCTGCTGGCCAGCGGTGGCGAGGCCTTGCCGCGCAGCATGACAATGATGGGCGGCCCCATCGATGCCCGCCTGAGCCCCACGGCAGTGAACAACCTGGCCACCAACAAGAGCCACGGCTGGTTCAAGTCGAATGTGATCTACCGCGTACCGGGCAATTTTCCGGGCGCGGGCCGGCCGGTTTACCCGGGCTTCTTGCAACACACCGGGTTCGTCGCCATGAACCCCGACCGACATCTGAAGTCGCACTATGACTACTTTCGCGACCTGATCCAAGGCGACGATGACAGCGTGGACTCTCACCGCGAGTTCTACGACGAATACAACGCCGTGCTCGACATGCCGGCCGAGTACTACCTGGACACCATCAAGACCGTGTTCCAGGACTTCGCCTTGGTCAACGGCACCTGGGTCATCCGCGGCCAGGCGGTGCGCCCGCAAGACATCTCGGGCACGGCCTTGCTCACCATCGAAGGCGAGCTCGACGACATTTCCGGCGCCGGCCAAACGCATGCCGCGCACGCCTTGTGCACCAGCATTCCGCGCGAGCGGCAGTTCCGCCACGATGCGCTGGGTGCCGGGCACTACGGCATCTTCTCTGGCCGGCGTTGGCGTGACGACGTCTACCCCAAGGTGCAGGCGTTCATCGCCCGGTTCGACCAGGCAGCGGGTGCCGCACCGCGCCCGCGCAATGCCCCGGCCAGAGGTGCGGCAAGGGCGAAAAGGGCAAAGTGATAATCCGGCGGTGACCACCCCCGCCGAGCTTGCCGAACTACTGAACGCGGCCTTGCCGCAGACCCAGTGCACGCGCTGCGGCTACCCTGATTGCCGCGGCTATGCACTGGCCATGGCCAGCGGCCATGCCGACATCAACCATTGCCCACCAGGCGGCGCCGAAGGCATCGTGCGGCTGGCCGCGTTGTGTGCACGGCCCATCCAGCCGCTGGATGCCAGCAATGGCGTCGAACAGCCACGCGCCGTGGCCGTGATCGATGAAGCCTGGTGCATCGGTTGCACGTTATGCATCAAGGCTTGCCCGGTGGATTGCATCATCGGCGGCTCCAAGCTCATGCACACCGTTGTGCAGGCCGACTGCACGGGTTGCGAGCTGTGCCTGCCGGTGTGCCCGGTGGACTGCATCGTGATGGTGCCGGTGACTGGCGCAAGCACCGGCTGGGCCGCGTGGAGCGCGCCGCAGGCCGATGCCGCGCGCCAAAGTTATGCCTGGCACCAACAGCGGCTTGAACGCGATCAACGCGAGAACAACCAACGCCTGGCAGACAAGGCCGCAGCCAAGCTGGCCGAGCTGGAGGCCGCCGCCGCGGCCGGTGGCGCCGACGCCCAGGCGCTTGAACGCAAACGCGCCG
>JAYUQE010000552.1:0-6726 GCA_043756905.1 Burkholderiales bacterium
CCGCAGCGGCCGAGCAACCAGTTGGCCAGCATCGCTTCGGGCAGCGGCACGGCCGCGGCGTGGCGCCCACAGGCGGCCAGCACGCCGTACAAGTCAGCCCAGGATGCTTGTGCACCGCCCGCGGCTTGCGGCACGGCGGCCAGCGCAAAGCCGCTGTCCTGCACGGCTTGCCACAGCGTGCCCGGCGCGGCTGCATCCAGCGCGGCATGGCCGGCCAACAGCCGCTCGATCGCGTCGTCGAACATGTCCTGCATATCAGTATGCCAACACAGAGGTGTCGAAACATGAAAGCGCGTCTTCGACCCGATGCCGTCGTTGCAAATGCTCGCGATACCTCCGGGTATCGCTGTGCTTTGCGCCTAGGCCTCGGCCCGAATCCATCGCTTTCATCATGTTCCGATACCTCTGTGTCGGCGTACTAACGCAGCCCCAGCCCGCGGGCAATGATGCCGCGCAGGATTTCGCGCGTGCCCCCGCGCAGCGAATACGACGGCGCCAGCTGCATCACCTGCGCCAGCACCTGGGCATAGAGACTGGCACCGGTCGCAGTGGGGGTTTGTTCGATCAGCAACTGGGCCAGTTCGGGAATCTGCTGCTCGAATTCAGTGCCCAGGTCCTTCACGCACGATGCTGCCCAGGTGGGTTGCTCGCCCGCGGCGAGTTGCGCCGTCACCGCCATCGACATCGCGCGCAGCCCGGCCAGCCGCGCCACCAGGCGGCCCACTTCCTTGGCCTGCAGGGCATCAGGGCCTAAGCCCACCGCGTCGATCAACGCCACCAGCAGCGCCATGGCGCTGAGGTAGCGCTCGGGCCCGCTGCGCTCGAAGGCCAGCTCGGCCGTCACCTGCTCCCAGCCCTGGCCTTCGGTGCCGATCAGGTCAGTGTCTTGCAGCACCACGTCGTCGAAGAAGACTTCGTTGAAGTGCTCGGCGCCGGTCAGGTCGCGGATCGGGCGGATGCGCACACCCGGCGCGTTCAAGTCGATGATGAATTGCGACAAGCCGGCGTGCCGCGCGGCCGCCGGCTCGCCGCTGCGCACCAGGGCGATCATGAAGTGCGAGCGCTGGGCGTTGGTCGTCCAGACCTTCTGGCCATTCAGCACCCAGGCGTTGCCGTGGCGCCGTGCGCGCGTGGTGATGGATGCCAGATCAGAGCCCGCGCCGGGCTCGCTCAGGCCGATGCAGAAATACTGCTCGCCGCGGCAGATGGGCGGCAGGTGGCGCTGGCGCTGCGCCTCGCTGCCATAGCGCAGGATGAGCTGGCTGCTTTGGCGGTCGGCGATCCAGTGCGCCGACACCGGCGCGCCGGCGGCGAGCAGTTCTTCGCTCACCACATACCGCGCCCAGGCGCCGGCCTCGCGCCCGCCGTAGCGTTGCGGCAAGGCCATGCCGATGTAGCCCTGGGCGCCTAACTGGCGGCTGAAGCCGGCATCAAAACCCATCCACGACGCGGCGCGCTGCGGCGCCGGCACGCCGGCCAGCGCCTGGGCCAAAAAGCTGCGCACGCCCGCGCGCCAGGCCTCGGCTTCAGGCGGTGTGGCGTGGTACTGGAAGCTGGGCGTGTTCATGGGCACTTCATGCGCGCTTGCTTGCGAACAAATCGCGCAGCCAGGCCTTGATGACGGCCCAGGCCAATGCCAGGCCGTTGAGGGGAACGGTGGCGGCCGGTGCCGCAGCCGGCGGCACGGCGGCCGCGGCGGTGTCTGCGCCAGCGGGCGGCGCAGCAACGGCGGCACCGGCATCGGCATCGGCATCGGCATCGTCATCAGCAAGCGACCCCGGCGGGGCACTCGGCGCCTGCGCCTGCGCCTGCACGCGCACGGCAAAGTTGTCGGCAAACTGCTTGAGCACCTGGTCGGCCACCGCATTCATCATGCGCCCACCAAAGGCCGCGGCCTTGCCGCTCATCGCAACCTCGCTGTTGCCTAGCAGTTTGCATGTGGCTGCATCAACCGGCTCGATGCGCGCGGTGAGGTCCATCGCCGCGCCCGAACTGCCGGTGGTGTCGGTGCCCTTGCCCACCAGGCGCACGCTGCGCGTGGCCGGGTCGATGAGCATCACTTCGACCGTGCCGCGAAACGCCATGCTGGCCGGCCCGAACTTCACCGCCACCGTGCCCTTGTAGTGCTGCGCGTCGATGCGCTCGGTGATCTTGGCGCCGGGCATGCAGGCGGCCACGGCCTCGATGTCTTGCAGCACGGCCCAGGCGGCAGCGGCCGGGCCGGGCAGGGGGAAGGCCTTTTCGATTTGAACTTTCATGCTAGCTGGCCGGCCCCAAGGCATGGCCATGGCCAGGCGCGCGGCTTCGGCCAACGCGGCTTCGTTCAAAGGCTTGCCCAGCAGGCTGGCTGCGGCGGCCGTGGCCTTCAACCTCGTTGCCCACTTGCGCAATGCCGCGCGGCGCAGCGATCTTGCCCAGGCCGATCAATTCCTTGGGCTGCGCAAAACGCAGCTTCATCAGCCGCAGCAGGCTGTGGCCGCCGGCCAGCAACTTTGCATCGGGCCACAGGCTGCCGAGCAGCTTGATGGCGTTGCCCACCGTGTGCGGTGCGTGATAGTCGAAGGCGGGTGGGGTCATGGCTGGCTCCAGCGTGTCGCAATGGCCGCAAGGATCACCGATTCGTGGCCCGGCTGGAGAGCCTCACGACTTCTTCCTTCGACTTGAACGCAGCGTCGGCTTTGAACATGCCGCCCCTGTGCACACGGTGCATTCACCGCGCTGGATTCAGCGCGTGCAGCGGCGCAGCGCCGCGGGAAAACACCCGCTTGTGTTTACCCTCGGCTGCCAGCGTTGCGTGGTGTACGGCCACAATTGCCCGCCGTTGCAGCCATTCGATCCAGGAGCCCAGCATGACTCGCTTGCCCAAGTTCACAACGCCGCCTCCGGCCACCGCCCTGGCGCGGCGCGCTGCCGCGGGAGGGGCCCTGGGAGCGGCTCTTTTGTTGGCGGGCTGTGCACTGATCAACCCTCCTGCGGCCGCGCCGCCGCCCGCTGAGCCCGGTGCACCGCCCAAGACCGCGCTGTGGGTGGGCAACAGTTTTTTCTACTACAACAACAGCATGCACGGGCACGTGGGCCAGTTGTTGCGAGCGGCCAACCCGGGGGCCAGCGGCTACCGCAGCAGTTCGGCCAGCATCAGCGGCGCGGGCTTGAACTGGCATGACATGGAGGCCCACTTCAAGCCCCAGGGCGTGGCCGCGTATTCGTTCGACAGCAACAACAACGTGGTCTTCAACACGTTCAGTAAGCCGTTCGACGTGGCCATCATGATGGACTGCAGCCAGTGCCCCATCCACCCACAGTTGGCGCCGCTGTTCCGCGAATACGCTGCCAAGCACAGCGCCACGGTGCGCAAGCATGGCGCCGAGCCGGTGCTGTTCATGTCGTGGGCCTATGCCGACCGGCCCGAGATGACCGAGCAACTGGCCAATGCCTATTTCAACGTGGCCAAGGAAAACCGCGCCAAGGTGGTGCCCGCCGGCCTGGCCTTCGCCCGCGCCCTGGCCGGGCGGCCTGACGTGAACCTGTACGCCGCCGACAAACGCCACCCCAGCCTGGCCGGCACTTACCTGGCCGCGTGCACGGTGCTGGCCTCGGTCTACGGCCAAACCCCCGTGGGCAACCGCTACACCGCGGGCCTGCCGGCCGAGCAGGCGGCGTACCTGCAAGTCGTGGCGCTGGAAACGGTGCGCGCGTTTCGCCAGCCTTGAAACGGGCGGCCATGCCCAGCCTGCACATCGCCGTTGTTGATGACGAGGCAGACATCACCCGTTTGCTCGGCTCGTATCTCGCGGCACAGGGCTTTCGGGTCAGCGAGCTGGCCAGCGGCGCAGCGCTGATGGCCTTGCTGGTTGCCGACCCACCCGACCTGGTGCTGCTCGATCTGGGCCTGCCCGGCGAAGACGGTTTCGTCATCGCGCGCCAGTTGCGCGAGCACTGGCACTGCGGGTTGATCATCATCAGCGGCCGCGGCGACTCTGTCGACAAGGTGGTGGGCCTGGAAGTCGGCGCTGACGATTACGTCACCAAGCCGTTCGATCTGCGCGAGTTGCTGGCCCGCATCAAGGCCGTGGCGCGCCGCCTGGGCGACGCCGATACGCCGCCGCTGGCGCTGCCGGCCAGCGCGCCGGCCGAGCGCGTGCGCTGGCGCTTTGAAGGCTACGAGCTCGACCTCGCGGCGCGCCGCCTGACCGATGCCCAGGCGCGCGAAGTGGCACTGACCAGCGGCGAGTTCGACTTGCTGTGCGCGTTGGTGCGCCACGGCGGGCGCGTGCTGTCGCGCGACTTCCTGCTCGACGCCACGCGCGGACGCGACGGCGGCCCGTTCGACCGCACCATCGACGTGCTGGTGGCGCGCCTGCGCAAGAAGCTTGAGGCCGACCCGCAAGACCCGCAGCTCATCAAGTCGGTGCGCGGTGCGGGCTACATCCTGGTTTCGCGCGTCAGCGCGGCGTGACGGCCTGACCCGCGCAGCCCCATGAGTCTCGCCCGGCCGCCTGAAGGGGCTCGCACCGCAGTGCGCAGCACGAAGGCCCCCTGATGAGCGACGCGCAAACACTGCCCGGCGAACAAGGTTCGCTGTTCCACGCGATCTTCGAGGCGGTGCCCGATGCCCTGCTGCTGGTGGATGGCGCCGGGCAGATCGTGCGCGCCAACCCCGCGGCCAGCCGCTTGCTGGGGTACTCGCTGCTTGAACTGACCGGCCTGGCCGTTGACGCGCTGGTGCCCGAAGCGATTCGCCCGCGCCACGAGGCTTATCGCAACAGTTACACCCACCGCCCGGTGGCGCGGCCCATGGGCACGCAGATGGAACTGGTGGCGCGCTGCAAGGATGGCAGCGAGGTGATGGTCGAGATTGCGCTGAGCCCGCTGCATGGTGAAGGCAAGCCTTACGTGGTGGCCGCGGTGCGCGGCGTGCAGGACTACCCGCGGGTCAAGCAGGCGTTGCAGCGTGCCCGCTACAGCGAGGCCATCGCCCGCATCGGCGCGCTGGCCGTCAACACCCGCGACCCCGAGTTGCTGCTGCGCGAAGTGCCGCTTGCCACCACGCAGGGCCTGCAAGTTGACGCCGCCGTGGTGTCGTTGCTCGACAGCGGGCGGCAGCACTTCGTGGCCGCTGCCAGCGTGGGCTTCAACGCGGTGCGGCGGCCCGGCGACCAGGTGCCCAACCGGCCCGACACGCCGGCCGGCTACGTGCTGGCGCAAGGCGGCCCGGTGTGCGTGGACGACTACCACGCCGAGCGCCGCTTTGTCGTGCCGCCCGCGTTTCTGGCGGCAGGCTTTTGCTGCGGTGTCGGTGTGCCACTGTCTGACCGTGGCCAGACCATCGGCGTGCTCGGTGTGCATGCGCGCATGCCGCGCCCGTTTGGCGACGACGATGTGCGCTTCTTGCAATCACTGGCCAACCTGCTGGCCAGCAGCCTGCAACGCGCTGATACCGAGGCGGCGCTGAGCCACGCGCAGCGGCTGGAAACCGTGGGCCAGCTCACGGGCGGCATCGCGCACGACTTCAACAACCTGCTCACCGTGATCCAGGGCAACTTGCAGGTGCTGGAAGACCTGCCCGCCATCAGCGCCGACCCCGCTGCGCAAAACATGCTGGCCGCCGCCGCGCGCGCCAGCCGCCGCGGCGCTGAACTGACGGGCAAGCTGCTGGCCTTTTCGCGCCGCCAGGTGCTCAGCCCGAGCCGGGTGGATTGCGGCGCCTTGCTGCGCTCGCTGGCCGACATGCTGCAGCGCACGCTGGACCCGCGCATCCGCATCGACTGCCAGGCAGCAGAGAAACTGTTTGCGCTGGTCGATGCCGGGCAGTTGGAGTCGGCGTTGTTGAACCTGGCCATCAATGCGCGCGACGCCATGCCCGACGGCGGCACCCTGAGCTTTGCCTGCCACCCCTGCACCGAATTGCCGCTTGAGCTGGCGGATGACGCCCGCGGCTCGCATGCAGTGCCAGGTTATATCGAGATCAGCGTCAGCGACACCGGCCAAGGCATGAGCGAAGCGGTGCGCGAACGCGCCTTCGAACCCTTCTTCACCACGAAGGAGGCCGGCCGCGGCACCGGGCTGGGCTTGAGCACGGTGTATGGCTTCTTGAAGCAGTCGCACGGTGCGGTGCGGTTGCGCACCCAGTTGGACGTGGGCACCACGGTCGCGCTGATCCTGCCGCGGCACCGGCGCAGCGAAGCGGCCCATGCCCCCAGCGCCGAACCGGGCGCGGCCTTGCCCGCGGGCCTGGCCGTGCTGCTGGTGGAAGATGAACCCGAAGTGCGCAGCGTGGTGCGCCGCCAGTTGCAGGCGCTGGGCTGCGCGGTCACGGAAATGGCCAACGCCGAGCAGGCGCTGGCCCACCTGGCGCAAGGTGGCATGGGCGCGCAGCACGACCTGCTGCTCACCGACATCGCTTTGGGTGGTGGCGTGGACGGCACGGAACTGGCCCGCCAGGTGCATCAGCGTTGGCCGGCCATGGCCGTGCAATTGATGAGTGGCTACGCCACCGAGTTGCTCAAGGAACGGGGCGCCCAGCCGCTGGCCGCCGAACTGCTGCGCAAGCCCTTTGAACGCGATGCCCTGGCGCAGGCCCTGGGCCGGGCACTGGCCCGGCGCAACCCGGCGGCCTGACCGGCGTGGCGCTAGGAGCCTGTCGGGCTTGGGGTTGGGCCCGCGTTGGGCCTGCAAAGGGGCTCAGCCTAGGCGCAAAACGCAGCTGTGCCGGGTGGCACAGCGAGG
>JAYUQE010000553.1:0-6703 GCA_043756905.1 Burkholderiales bacterium
GAGATGCTTGCTGTCTTTGCGTGCCCGCAGCGTGAGCGCGATGGCCGCGATGATGGCCACCAGCAGCAGCACCGCGGCCACCTGCAAGGGGTAGAGATACTGCGTGTAGAGGGCGATGCCCAGCAGCTTGGTGTTGCCCATCTGCACCGCGGCGGCGTCTGGCACCGGGGCGTCGGTGAGACGGAAGCCCGGCATCAGCACGACCGCCATTTCAAGGGCGATCAACACGCCCACCAGGGCGGCTTGGGGAAAGTGGCGCCAGAAGCCGGCGCGCAGTGCGTCAGTGTCCACGTCCAACATCATCACCACGAACAAGAACAGCACCATCACCGCACCCACGTACACCAGCACCAGGGCGATAGCCAGGAACTCGGCGCGCAGCAGCAGCCACACCGCCGCGGCGTTGCCGAAGGCCAGCACCAGGTACAGCGCCGAATGCACGGTGCTGCGTGCGGTGATGACCTTGAATGCCGCGAACAACAGCACGGCAGCAAAGACGTAGAACAAGGCGGTGGTGGGGTTCATGTCAGTGCTGCCCGGCCGCCCGAAAGCGTTGAGTGCCCCCTCGGGGGGCAGGAGCGAAGCGACGTGGGGGTTGTCTCATCGCGGCCGGATCAGCGGTACTTGGCATCGGCAGCCCGGCGTTCGGCGATCTCGGCTTCGTAGCGGTCGCCCACGGCCAGCAGCATGTCTTTGGTGAAGTACAGGTCGCCACGCTTTTCGCCGTGGTATTCAAAGATGTGCGTTTCGACAATGGAATCGACTGGGCAGCTTTCTTCGCAAAAGCCGCAGAAGATGCACTTCGTCAGGTCGATGTCGTAGCGCGTGGTGCGGCGCGAGCCGTCTTCCCGCTTCTCGCTCTCGATCGTGATCGCCAGCGCCGGGCACACTGCTTCGCAAAGCTTGCAGGCGATGCAGCGCTCTTCGCCGTTTTCATAGCGGCGCAAAGCATGCAGGCCGCGAAAGCGCGGGCTCAATGGTGTTTTCTCTTCCGGAAACTGCACCGTGATCTTGCGGGCGAAGAAGTACTTGCCCGTGATGCGCATGCCCTTGAACAACTCCAATAACAGGAAGCTGGAGAGGAAATCCTTGACGGCGGTGGCGGTCATGCTAATTCCAGATGTTCCAGGGCGACTGAATCCACAAACCTACCACCACCAGCCACACCAGGGTGACCGGGATGAAGATCTTCCAGCCCAGACGCATGATCTGGTCGTAGCGGTAACGCGGGAAGGTGGAGCGCACCCACAGGAACATGGTGACGACGACGAAGACCTTCAGCGCGAGCCAGATCCAGCCCGGGATCCAGTTGAACAAGGCGCTGTCCACCGGCGGCAGCCAGCCGCCCAGGAACATGATCACGGCCAGGGTCGACACCAGAAGCATGTTCGCGTATTCGGCCAGGAAGAACATGGCGAACGACATGCCCGAGTATTCGATCATGTGGCCAGCCACGATTTCCGATTCGCCTTCCACCACGTCGAACGGGTGGCGGTTGGTCTCGGCCAGGCCGGCGATGAAATAGACCATGAAGATCGGCAGCAGCGGCAGCCAGTTCCATGACAGGAAATTCAGCCCCTTGCTGGCGAAGTAGCCCTTGTCTTGCACCAGCACGATCTCGGTCATGTTCATGCTGCCCGAGACCATGAGCACCACCACCAGCGCAAAGCCCATGGCGATTTCATAACTCACCATTTGAGCCGAAGCCCGCAGCGCGCCCAGGAAGGCGTATTTCGAGTTCGACGCCCAGCCGGCGATGATGACGCCGTAGACCTCAAGCGAGGTGATGGCCATCAGGAACAGCAGCCCGGCGTTGACATTGGCCAGCGCCACCTCGGGCCCGAACGGCACCACCACCCAGGCCACGAGCGCGGGCATGATGGTCATGACCGGGCCGAGGAAGAACAGCGGCTTGTTGGCCGCGGTGGGGCGGATGATCTCCTTGAAGATCAGCTTCACCGCATCGGCAATCGGCGTGAGCAGGCCAAACGGGCCGACGCGATTCGGCCCCGGGCGCAACTGGGTGAAGCCGATGCCCTTGCGTTCCCACAGCGTGAGGTAGGCCACGCAGCCCATCAGCGGCAGCAACAGCGCCACGATCTTGACCAGGGTCCAGACCACGGCCCACAGGGTGCTGCCAAACAGGGCCGCGCCTTGCTGGTTGACGAGGTCGAGCATGGCGGTCATGCCCTTTCCACCGCCATGACACCAAACGCGGCGCCGAGCGTGGCAGTGTGGGCATGGCCGGTGGGCACGCGCACCGCGGTGGGTGCCAGGCTGGCGTCAAGCCGGGCGGGCAACACGGCGCTGGCCGCGCCTTGGCTGATACGCACCCGGCCCCCCGCGGCCAAACCGAGTTGCGCCCACAGGGCCGCCGGTAACGAGGCCATGGGCGCTCGGGCATCGGCCGTGGCCTGCAAGGCTTCAGCCCGGCGCACCAGGCCATCGCTGCTGTACAGCGGCACGTCGGCCACACGCTCCAGGGCGCCGCTGGTGGCATGCAGTTCGATCGGCGCATCTGAAACGTTGTTCAGCCGCGCGCTGGGTTGGCTGACATCGCCCAGCGCTTCGCGGCGCACTTCCTCGGCCGACTCTTGCTCGAAGCCGGCCAGGCCGAGCAGGTTGCCCAGCACGCGCAGTACCTTCCACGCCGGCCGCGTTTCGCCCAGAGGCGGAACCACGCCGGTGAATTCCTGCACCCGGCCTTCGGCGTTGACGAAGCAACCCGCGGTTTCGGTGAAAGGGGCGATGGGCAGCAGCACGTCGGCGTTGTCCACCGCGGCGTCTTGAAACGCGGTGAGCGCCACAACCAGGCCGCTGCCTTGCAGCGCTGCGCGCGCTGCGGCCGGGTTGGCGGCGTCGAGCACCGGCTCCAGGTTCAACAACAGCAGCGCTTTCATGGGCTGGTTGAGCATCTGGCCAGCGTTCAAGCCGCCCTCGCCCGGCATGGCCCGCACCCATTGCGCGCCCACCGAGTTGGCGGCCTCGCCCAGATAGCCCACGCTGGCGCCGGTCTGCGCCGCAATCCAGTTGGCCAGGCTCAGCAACTGGCTGGCCTGCGGGTGTTGCGCCGCGGCGTTGCCCAGCAGCACCGCCTTGTGTTCGCCTTGCAGCAGCGCGGCCGCAATGGCCTGTGCTGCTGCGCTGGCCGTGCCCGGCAGCGGCGCTGGCGCGCCCAGTGCGGCGGCCACGGCCGCCGCCACGTCGGCCAGGCTTTGCAACCAGGCGCTAGGGGCGGCCACGATGCGCTGGCCCATGGGCATCAACCAATCGTCATGCAACGCATGCAGGCTGTGGACGCTGCCACCCTTGCGTGCGGCCTGGCGCAGGCGCTGCGCGAACAGCGGGTGATCCTTGCGCAGGAACGAGCCGATCACGAATGCCGTGTTCAAGCTCGACAAGCCTGCAATGGGCAGCCCCAACCAACGCGCTTGGCCCACCGGCGCGGCGTTGGTGAAATCAGCATGGCGCAAGCGGTGGTCGATGTTCTCGCTGCCCAGGCCGCGCACCAGTTTTTGCAGCAAGTGCAGTTCTTCCACCGTGCTGTGGGCACTGCCCAGTGCACCGATGCTGCCGGCGCCAAACTCGGCACCGATGCGCTTCAAGCCGTCGGCCACATAGCCCAACGCCGTGTTCCAACTCACCGCCTGCCATTGGCCGCCTTGCTTGAGCATCGGGCTGGTCAGCCGCTGCGGGCTGTTCAGCGCTTCATACGAAAAGCGGTCGCGGTCAGCCAGCCAGCATTCGTTGACCGCTTCGTTTTCAAGCGGCAGCACGCGCAGCACCTTGTTGCCCTTGGTCTGCACCACCAGGTTGGCGCCGGTGGAGTCATGCGGGCTTACGCTTTTGCGCCGCGCCAGTTCCCAGGTACGGGCCTGGTAGCGAAACGGCTTGCTGGTGAGGGCGCCCACCGGGCACAGGTCGATCATGTTGCCGGAGAGTTCTGAATCGACCGTGCCGCCCGCGACGGTGGTGATTTCGGCATGCTCGCCGCGGTGGATCATGCCGAGTTCCATGACCCCGGCCAGCTCTTGGCCGAAGCGCACGCAGCGCGTGCAATGGATGCAGCGCGTCATCTCTTCCATCGAAATGAGCGGGCCCACGTTCTTGTGGAAGACCACGCGCTTTTCTTCGGTGTAGCGCGAGGCCGAGCCGCCATAGCCCACGGCCAGGTCTTGCAACTGGCATTCGCCGCCCTGGTCGCAGATGGGGCAATCGAGCGGGTGGTTGATGAGCAGGAACTCCATCACCGACTGCTGCGCCTTGATCGCCTTGTCGCTCTTGGTGCGAACGATCATGCCCTGAGTGACCGGCGTGGCGCAGGCCGGCATGGGCTTGGGCGCCTTTTCAATGTCGACCAGGCACATGCGGCAATTGGCCGCGATGCTCAGCTTCTTGTGATAGCAGAAGTGCGGCACGTAGACGTCTGCCGCGTCGGCCGCATGCATGACCATGCTGCCAGCGGCGACGCTCACCTTCTTGCCGTCGAGTTCGAGTTCGATCATGCGTGCACCTTGCTTGAGGTCACCATGCATTCCTTGTGTTCGATGTGATGCACGAACTCGTCGCGAAAGTGCTTGAGCATGCCCTGCACCGGCATCGCCGCGGCGTCGCCCAGCGCGCAGATGGTGCGGCCCTTGATGTTGTCGGCCACCGAGTCGAGCAGGGTTAAATCGCCCTCGCGGCCGTGGCCGTGCTCGATGCGGTTGACCATCCGCCACAGCCAGCCCGTGCCTTCGCGGCACGGCGTGCACTGGCCGCAGGATTCGTGTTGATAGAAATAGCTCAGGCGCAGCAGGCTCTTGACCATGCAGCGCGAATCGTCCATCACGATGACCGCACCCGAACCCAGCATCGAGCCGGCCTTGGCGATGGCGTCGTAGTCCATGGTGATGTCCATCATCGTCTTGGCCGGCAGCACGGGGGCTGACGAGCCACCCGGGATCACCGCCTTGAGCGTGCGGCCGCTGCGCACGCCACCGGCCAGTTCCAGAAGCTTCGAGAACGGCGTGCCCAGCGGCACTTCAAAGTTACCCGGTAGGTTAACGTCGCCCACCACCGAGAAGATCTTGGTGCCGCCGTTGTTGGGCTTGCCGATTTCAAGGTAGGCCTGGCCGCCGTTGTTGATGATCCACGGCACCGCGGCAAAGGTTTCGGTGTTGTTGATCGTGGTCGGCTTGCCGTACAGGCCGTAGCTGGCCGGGAACGGCGGCTTGAAGCGCGGCTGGCCCTTCTTGCCTTCTAACGATTCAAGCAAGGCGGTTTCCTCACCGCAGATGTAGGCGCCAAAACCGTGGAAGGCGTGGAGCTGGAAATTGAAGTCGCTGTTCAGCAGGTTGCGGCCCAGGTAGCCGGCTGCACGCGCTTCTTCCAGGGCCTCTTCAAAGCGTTCATAGATCTCGAAGATCTCGCCGTGGATGTAGTTGTAGGCGGTGTTCACGCCCATGGCATAGGCGGCAATCGCCATGCCTTCGATCACGATATGCGGGTTGAAGGCCAGCAGGTCGCGGTCCTTGCAGGTGCCGGGCTCGCCTTCATCAGAATTGCACACCAGGTACTTGGGGCCAGGAAACTGGCGCGGCATGAAACTCCACTTCAACCCGGTGGGGAAGCCCGCGCCGCCGCGGCCACGCAGCGCCGAAAGCTTCAGCTCGGCAATCACCTGGTCAGGCGTCATGCCGGCGCCGCCGTCACCACCCAAAATTTTGCGCAGCGCCTGATAGCCGCCGCGCGCCGCATAGTCTTTCAAGCGCCAGTTCTTGCCGTCCAGCCCGGCATAGATTTGTGGGTTGATGTGGCGGCCATGGAAGCAGGTTTCGTTGCCGTTGGCCTGGAAGCGGGAAAGGTCAAGCGCGGTCATGTCTTGCTCGCCTCGTTGCGCAGGACTTGAAGCAACTCGTCGAGCCGATCATTGCTCATGAAGCTGAGCATCTGGCGGTCGTTCACCAGCATCACCGGCGCATCGGCGCAGGCGCCCAGGCATTCGCTGGGTTGCACGGTGAACACGCCGTCAGCGCTGGTGCCATAAGGCTCCACGTGCAGCTTGCCGCACAGGTGGTCAAGCGCCGTCTGGCCCTCGCGCAACTGGCACGGCAGGTTGGTACAGACGTTGAGCTTGAAGCGGCCCACCGGCTGCTGGTTGTACATGTTGTAGAAGGTGGTGACCTCGTGCACGGCGATCGGCGCCATGCCGAGGTACGCCGCCACCGCGGCTTCGGCCTCGGGCGTGACATGCCCTTGCTCGTGCTGCACGATGGCCAGGCAGGCCATCACGGCCGACTGCTTCTGGTCTGCCGGGTACTTGGCCACTTCGCGGGCGAAGCGGGCTTGCGTGCTGTCAGGAAGCGTCATCTGTCGATCTCGCCAAACACGATGTCCATGGTGCCGATCACCGCCACCGCGTCGGCAATCATGTGGCCGCGCGCCATTTCATCGAGCGCGGCCAAATGGGGGAAGCCCGGTGCGCGAATCTTCAGCCGGTAGGGCTTGTTGGCGCCGTCGCTGACCATGTAGATGCCGAACTCACCCTTGGGGTGTTCCACCGCGGCGTAGGCCTCGCCCTCGGGCACATGAAAGCCTTCGGTGAAGAGCTTGAAGTGGTGGATCAGCTCTTCCATGTTGGTCTTCATGTCCAGCCGCGAGGGTGCTGCCACTTTGTGGTTGGCCGTGATCACCGGGCCGGGGTTGGCGCGCAGCCAATCAA
>JAYUQE010000554.1:0-6686 GCA_043756905.1 Burkholderiales bacterium
GTCTGCGCTGGCGCGTCCTGGTCGGTCGCGGTGGCGGTGAAACTCAACAGCGCCTGCTCGTTGACCGACTGGTTGCCGATGGCGCCCAGCAAGGGCGCATCGTTAACCGCAATGCCGGTCATCGCCTTGCTGCCAATGATGTTGGTGGCATTGCCATCGCTGACGCTGGTGCCGATCGTGAATGCGCTGTTGAAGTTCAACGCCGGCGTGAAGGTTAGGCCTGCCAGCAAGGTGTTGACATTGGCGATGGCGCCGCTGGCGTTCCACACGCCACCCGAAAACGTGGACGTGACCGCGCCGGAGGTGGCGGTACTCAAACTGCCTGCGGCGACATTCGACAAGAAGAGGAGCGCACTTACGTTGATGCTGTCCACATCGCTCGCCACGATGTCGATCAAGTTCAGCGCCGTATCTTCCGTGTAGGTTTCAGCGGCACTCAGGTTGGTCGCCGTGGGTGCGTCGTTGACCACAATTCCAGTTATTGCCTTGCTGCCGGTGATGGCGGCGGCGATGCCATCGCTGACGCTGGTGGCAAACGTGAATGAACTGTTGAAGTTCAACGTTGGCGTGAATGTCAGACCAGCCAGCAAGGCATTGACGTTGGCGATGGCGCCACTTGCCGTCCAAACGCCAGTGCCTGCTGCGTAGGTGGATGTGACCGTGCCCGCGGTGGCCGTGTTCAAGCTGCCCGCGCCAAAGTTCGACAAGGTCAAGGTTGCGGTGACGGTGGCGCTGTCAGTGTCACTGACCACAATGTCAACGAGATTCAGGGCAGTATCTTCGGTATAGGTTTCACTGGCGCTGAGGTTGCTCGCTGTTGGCGCAACGCTACCGGCAACGACGATATTCCTGTTTGCGCCAAGGGAACCGGTGCCTCCAGGTGCGGGCAAGGTCAGCGTCGCGTCGTCACTGGCGTTCTTGATTTGCCCGCCGTTCAGTGACAGCGAAGCTGTCGAGACATAGTCCAAGTCGCTGCTGATATGGCCAGAAGCGACCGTGTAATTGAACGTGAGCACAGTGGCGTTGTTCCGGCCGTTGGTGCCCGTTCCGTTGCCAGAAGTGAAATTGACGACAGTGTCAAGAGCCCCGGTTTCCAGCGTCAATTGGGGCGTACCTGTTACGCTGACCGCGCCGCTGAATGTCACCGTGATTGGGATGACAGCGCCGATGCCGTAAGTCGCGTTTGCCGCTGTCGACGTCACACCGGTCACGACCCTGACCGTGTCTGTAAAAGTATTCGTCGCCACTAACCCCGAATCCTGCCCCGTGGCGCTCACAAATAGTGTGGTGTTCAGGGCGTCTTGCGGCACCAGCCAGCCGGTTTGAATATGGCCGTCTGCGGCCCCATCCAAGTCAGCCGCGCTGCCATCCATCACCGACCACGGCGGCGTGTAGACGTAGCCATTGGTCACGTTGGCGATCTCGAACTGCACCGCCTCACCCACCTGGAATCCACCGGCAAAGATGTTGGCGATGTCGCCCGGCACATAGTCAGTGGGCACGGCCTGCACCCAGGTAACCAGGCCCACCAGCGGCGCGTCATCAAACAGCGACGAGCTTGCGCCGGTGGCGCTGGCCACATAGGTGTGGCCGGGCGAATCGTTCGGCACCACCCAGCTGGTCTTGATGCTGCCGTCAACCAACCCGTCGAGATCGTCCTCACCACCATCGCTAACGTTCCACTGATTGAGCAGCGCTACGCCCTCATGCACGGCCAGGGCCAAGGTTTCGCCGGGCGTGAAATTGCTCGCCGTGATGAACGCCGTTTCGCCCGGCGCATAGCCCGCTTTGTCGGCCTCGATGATGGCGGCGGGCGCGCCGGTTTCATCCATGCCCGGCAGCGACACCGACAGCAGCAGCCTGGGCTCCATGGCCTCCATGAGCACCGGGCGGGCGCTTTTGCGTGGGCCGCGGCGGAGCTGGGGGTGTGGCTGCTTGGGCGCCGTTGACAGACGCAGAAGCTGGGCGATTTTGGTCAGTTGCAGCATGTCAGTCTCCCTTTTCGACTGGTGTGTTTGTCACGGGCAGCGCCCGTGGGTCTGGAAAGTGATGAGTTTGGTTAACCGCCGGTGCGCGCAGCTCGGCCCACTGCGGCGCGCGTGGCCGCTGGGCGGGGCAGGGTGTCAGGTTGGCAGTCATGCCTCGTCCTGTATGGGGGTGTCGAACCGCCTGGTACGGTTCAAGAGTTGATTGGCGGCGTTTCGCAACGCCGCCAAATCCCGATGACGCTTGAACAAGACGGCGCCATCAATGCGCAACGGCCGGTGGGGGCCGAATTCGTGATCTTTGCCGCGCAGCGTACTCCCCAAACCGTTACGTCTTGCACCCCCCGATTTAGGGGTGCTAAGGGTTGCACCCAGGGTGAATTTGTGACATTCGACACGCGCCGCGGCAGCCGCTGTTGACTTGGGCGCTATGGCCACAGGGGTTTCCCGCGCATGTTCATGGCTCGCGCAGACCGCGCGCCGCCCGCGCTTCGCTGCCTCAGCGGTAGAAGGCCTCGACCTTGCCCTTGAGCTTGATCAACAGCGGCTGGCCCTTGCGGTCCAACGCCTTGCCGGCGGCCACCTTGACCCAGCCTTCGCTGATGCAGTATTCGTCCACATCGACGCGCTCCTGGCCGTTGAAGCGAATGCCCACGGCATGCTCGAACACGGCGGCGATGTGATGCGGGCTGCGCGCGTCGGTTGAAAGGCGGTCGGGCAAGGGCGGCGGCAGCGCTGGGGGGGCTTCGTTCAAGGGGCTTCCTTCGTGTCGGCACGGCGGGTGCACTCGGATGTTGATTCTCAGGCCCGCCGCATCAACCAGCATCAACCAGCATCAACCAGGCGCCCCGGCAAGCCTGGCCGGCGCGCCGAGCGCTAAACCTCCAGCCACTCCTTGCGCACCGACTCGTTGGCCTTCAGGTCTGCGGCCGTGCCTTCGAAGACGATGTGGCCATGGCCCATCACGTACAGCCGCTTGCTGATGCGCAGGGCGATGGTGAGTTTTTGCTCGACCAGCAGGATGGCCACGCCACGGCCGGCAATGCGTTCCAGCAACCCGGCCACCAGCTCCACCATCTTGGGCGCCAGGCCCTCGGTGGGCTCGTCGATCATGATCAGGTCGGGGTCGCCCATCAGGGTGCGGCACATGGTCAGCATCTGCTGCTCGCCGCCCGAGAGCACGCCGCCCGGCGTGTCGGCGCGTTCCTTCAGGTGCGGGAACAGCTCGAACATGTCGTTCATGCTCCAGCGCGATTGCTTCTTGCTCGACTTGATGCCCAGCGTGAGGTTGTCGCGCACCGTGAGCTGCGGAAAGATGTCGCGGTTCTCGGGCACGTAGCCCAGGCCGGCATGGGCGATCTGGTGCGGCTTGAGGCGCCCGATTTCCTGGCCCTTGAACTTCACCGAGCCGGTGCGGTCCACCTCGCCCATGATGGCCTTGATGGTGGTGGAGCGGCCCACGCCGTTGCGGCCCAGCAGCGAAACGATTTCGCCTTCGCCGACGTGAAAGTCAACCCCTTGCAGGATGTGGCTCTTGCCGTAATAAGCGTGCAGGTCTTTGACTTCAAGCATGATCATGTGAGCCCCTCGCCGGCGGCCACGGCCGTGCCCAGGTACGCTTCCTGCACCGCCGCATTGGCGCGGATGCTGGCCGGCGTGTCGGTGGCAATCACCTGGCCGTACACCAGCACCGAAATGCGGTCGGCCAGGTCGAACACGACGCTCATGTCGTGCTCGACGATGACCAACGTCTTGCCTTCGCTGACCTTGCGGATCAGCGCCACCGCGTGCTCAGTTTCCGAACGGCTCATGCCGGCGGTGGGCTCGTCGAGCATGATCACATCGGCCCCGCTGGCGATGGTGATGCCGATTTCCAGCGCGCGCTGCTCGGCGTAAGACAGCACCCCGGCCGGGATGTCGCGCCGGGCGCTGAGGTTGATCTGCTCCAGGATGCCTTCGGTGCGCTCGCGGGCATCACGCGCGCGTTCGACCATGCGCCAGAAGGCATAGCGGTAACCGAGTGACCACAGCACGCCGCAGCGGATGTTTTCGTACACGCTCAGGCGCGGGAAGATGTTGGTGACCTGGAAGCTGCGCGACAGGCCGCGCCGGTTGATCTGGAACGGCGCCAGGCCGGTGATGTCTTCGCCCTTCAACAGCACCCGGCCCGAGCTGACCGGGAAGCGCCCGCTGACCAGGTGGAACAGCGTGGACTTGCCCGCGCCGTTGGGGCCGATGATGGCGTGGCGTTCGCCCTGCATCACATCGAGGTTCACGCCCCGGATGATGGGCGTGACGCCGAAGCTCTTGTGCAGGTCTTGCAGGGCCAGCGCAGGAGTGCTCATGGTGCTTTCTTTTCCCGCGCCGCCTGCGCGGCGGCATGGAAAGCCGCTGCGGCATGTGGGCCCAGGCGGCGCAGCAGCAGGCCGCCGGCCAGCAGCAAGCCGGCGATGACGGCCCACACGGCCAGCGAATTGGCGTTGAAGTCCACGCCGAACAAGCGCATCGCCGGGCCATCGGTGGCCTTGACCAACAGGTGGTGCGAGGTTTCGATCAGCAGCACCGCGCCCAGCGCCAGCAGCAACGCCGGCAACGCCGCCAGGGCATAACTGCGCCATACACGCGCCAACGTGCCGGCAGCGGCCAGGGGCTGGTGCATCAGCAGCAACCCAGCCAAACCCCAAGGCGCGAACATCACCATCACCACGAACATCAGGCCCACATACAACTGCCAGGCGCCGGTGTAGTCAGACAGCGAGATTTGCAGCGCCGTCATCAGCACCGCGCCGATGATCGGGCCGATGAAGAAGGCAATGCCGCCGATGTAGGTCATGAGCAGCACGAAGCCCGAGGGCGCGGCACCCACCACGCTGGCGGTGACGATCTCGTAGTGGATGGCGGCCAGCCCGCCGGCCACGCCGGCAAAGAAGCCGGCCACGCAGAACGCGATGTAGCGCACCATCTGCGTGCTGTAGCCCACGAATTCGGCGCGCTCGGGGTTGTCGCGCACGGCATTGCACATGCGCCCAAGCGGCGTGCGCGTGAAGGCATACATGGCGGCCATGCACAGCAGGCACCAGGCGGCGATGAGGTAGTAGACCTGGATCTGCGGGCCGAAGGAAATGCCGAACAGCTTGAGCGTGGCGGTGCGGCTGGTGGAGATGCCGCCTTCGCCACCAAAGAAGCCGCGCAAGATGAGCGAGCAAGCGGCCACCAGTTCGCCGATGCCCAGCGAGATCATCGAAAAGGCCGTGCCCGCGCGCTTGGTGGAGACCCAGCCGAACAGCGCGGCGAAGAACAGCCCCGCCAGCCCGCCCACCAGCGGCAGCACCGGCAGCGGAATGGGCCACTTGCCCGCGGCGATGACGTTCAGCGCATGCGCCGTCATGAAGCCGCCCAGGCCGTAGTACACGGCGTGGCCGAACGACAGCATCCCGGTCTGCCCCAGCAGCATGTTGTACGACAGCGCGAAGATGATGGCAAAGCCCATCAGGCTCATCATGGTCAGCGCCGAGCCGCTGCTGAACACCATGGGCAAGGCCACCAGTGCCAACGCGCTCGCCACCCAGGGCACCAGATGCCTGAAATTGCCGGGTTGCATCGTCAGTTGTCCCGGTCGCCCATCAGGCCCTTGGGCCTGAAGATCAGCATCAACACCAGCAGCAGGTACGGAATGAGGGGCGCCACCTGGGCCACGGTGGCCATCCACAAATCACCCCCGAATGACTCTCGCGTGAGCGTGATGCCCAGCGGCTTGAAGACATCGGCCACCGACAGGTTCAACGCCACCGCGAAGGTTTGGATCATGCCGATCAGCAGCGACGCGAAGAATGCGCCGGGCAAAGAGCCCAGCCCGCCCACCACCACCACCACGAACAGAATCGGCCCAAGCGACGCCGCCATGGAAGGCTGCGTCACCAGGGCCGGCCCGGCGATCACCCCGGCCAGCGCGGCCAGGCCGCAGCCCACGCCAAACACCAGCATGAACACCAGCGGCACGTTGTGGCCCAGCGCGCCCACCATGTTGGGGTGCGTGAGCGAGGCGCGAACGATCAGGCCCACCCGGGTGCGCGTGAGCAGCAGCAACAGCCCGATGAACACCGCCACTGAAACCAGCAGCATGAACATGCGAAACGCGGGGTAGGTGGTGGTGAACAGCGTGAAGGCCGAGAAGTTCAGCAGCTCGGGCACGCGGTAGTCCACCGGCACCTTGCCCCACACCATCTGCACCAGTTCTTCCATGATGAAGGCCAGGCCGAAGGTGAACAGCAACTCGGCCACATGGCCGTGCTTGTGCACGGTGCGCAGGCCGTAGCGTTCGACCAATGCGCCAACCACGCCCACCAGCAAGGGCGCCAATATCAGCCCCGGCCAGTAGCCCACATAGCGGCTGATCTGGTAGCCGAAATACGCACCCAGCATGTAGAAGCTGGCGTGCGCGAAGTTCAGCACGCCCATCATGCTGAAGATCAGCGTCAGCCCGCTGGCGAGCAGGAACAACAGCATGCCGTAGAGCAGGCCGTTGAGCGTGGAAAAGATGATCAGTTCAGCCACGAGGCTGTGCCTGGCGCCGGTGCGGGAACGTGATTCAGCTCGGCGTCACCATCTTGCAGGTGGTGGGAATGACCGTGTCGTTGGCCTTGATCACGCCCACCGTCTTCCAGCCCCAGCCGGTCTTTTCTTCATCGTGCTTGGTGCCCG
>JAYUQE010000555.1:0-2546 GCA_043756905.1 Burkholderiales bacterium
GGCACAAACAGTCCACAGGACTGTTTGAGTCCGGGCTCGGCCTAGGCTGAGCCCCTTTGCAGGCCCAACGCGGGCCCAACCCCAAGCCCGGCAGGCTCCTAGAGAACACACCATCGCTGGTGCCGTGGTAGACCATCATCTTGCCGCCACGCTTGCGCAAGGGCGACAGGTCTGAAGCCGGCGGCGTCATGAACGTCATGGCCGATTCGTTGAACGGCGCGGCGGTGGCGCTCAGGTTGCGCACGCCCGCGGCCACGTCGTAATTCATGGCCAACGCGCGGGCGTCGGCGGCCAGGGCCTTGGCTGCGGGCGGGGTCTGGAAGACAAGCGCCACGGCCACCGGGTCGCGGTTGGTGATGGAGGAAACGAACTTCCAGCTTGCCCAGTCGGCGCCCACCAGGCCGGCATCGAACGGAAAGCTGGCGTAGAACTTGTTGCCGTCGGCCCGGGCGCCGTTGAACAAGCCGTTCAGCGCCGCCTTCTGTTCGGCAGTCAGGCAACTGCTGTCGCGCGCAGCCACACAGGTGCGCACATCGCGCGACAAATCAAAGGCGTTCTGGCAGCGGCGGGTGTCTTGCACAAGGCCATCAGCCAGGCCATCGAGCGCGTCGCAACGGTCGAGCACCGCGTCAGCCAGCACCTTGCGTTCGGCGGGTGTGAGCGCACTGGCCAAGTCGGGTGTGGTGGCCAGTTTGTTGTACTGCTGCGCGCCCCAAAGCTGCGCCAAGGCGGCGCGCGGCAGGTTGAAGCCGGGGTTGCCGGCGAGCACGCCGTCGTAGGCTCCAGCGTAGCGCGCCGCGGCCACCATGGCATGGCGGCCACCGTTGGAGCAGCCGCCCATGTAGCTGCGCTCAGGCTCCTTGCCATAGGCAGCGCGGATGAGCCCGCGCGCCATGGGCATGAGGCTGCCCGCGGCCGCGTAGCCATAGTCGGCGCGGGCCTGCGGGTCCAGGCCGAAGAAGGGCAACTGCGTGCGGAAACGACGGGTCATCTTGATTTCCCAGGCAAGTTGCTACTAAATTACTAAATTGAACTACTTGTCTGTTCGACGGAACAGCGTCGCCATCAATGCTTCCATCACAGGACGCGATCAGAGTTCGGGTTTTTACTAGGTTTTTAATTCACTCATTTAATTATCGTCACGCCGTTTTCGCCTGCCTGCCTCCTGCCATGACTGCTGCTTTCGTTCCCGCCACCGGGCTGCTTGCCACCTTGGGCCTGTTGCAGGTCAGCCAGGGCGGCGCAGTGCTGCACATTCGCCTGAACCGGCCGGCCAAGCGCAATGCCTTGTCTGATCCGTTAATCCAGCAGCTGCACACCTGTTTCGTTAACTTGCCGGAAGGTGTGGGCGCCGCGGTGGTGAGTGGCGAGGGCACACACTTTTGTGCCGGGCTGGATTTGTCTGAACTGGTGGAGCGCGACATTGGCAGCGGCGTGCTGCATTCGCGCATGTGGCATGCGGCGTTCGATGCCATCCAGTTCGGCAAGGTGCCGGTGGTGGCGGCGCTGCACGGCGCGGTGGTGGGCGGCGGGCTGGAACTGGCCTCGGCCTGCCACATCCGCGTGGCCGATGCCTCGGCGTATTACGGCCTGCCCGAAGGCCAGCGCGGCATCTTCGTGGGCGGTGGCGGCTCGGCACGCATTCCGCGGTTAATGGGCGTGGCCCGCATGACCGACCTGATGATGACCGGCCGCGTGTACGACGCCCAGGAAGGCCTGGCCGTGGGCCTGAGCCAGTACGTGGTGCCTGAAGGCCAGGCACTGGCCAAGGCCCTGGCCCTGGCCGAGCGCATTGCCGGCAACGCACCGATCTCCAACTTCGCCGTGATGCACGCCCTGCCGCGCATTGCCGACCAGTCGCAAAGCGAAGGCCTGTTCACCGAATCGTTGATGGCCGCGGTGGCCGAAAGCACGCCCGAGGCGCAGACCCGCCTGCGCGCGTTCCTGGAAGGGCGGGCGGGCAAGGTGGTGAAGGCGTCATGACTTCGCCCTACGCACAGGTGCCGTACCGCGCTTGCAGCGTGGGCGGCTGCACGCAGGCCACGCTGCAACGCCGCGCTGACGGCTGCATCCTGATCAACGCTGTGGAGCCCCTGGCGCCCTACCCCGAGCGCCTGACAGATCGCCTTGAGCACTGGGCCGCCAGGACGCCCGACCACACCTTCGCCGCACGCCGGCGCCAGGGTGGCGAGTGGGAACGGATCAGCTTTGCGCAGATGCTGGCCCGCGCCCAGGGCATCGCCCAAGCGCTGGCCACGCGCGGCCTGAGCGCCGAGCGGCCGATTGCCATCCTCAGTGAAAACGACCTCGACCATTTGAGCCTGGCCTTCGGCGCCATGTGGGCCGGCGTGCCTTACGCGCCCGTTTCCACCGCGTATTCGCTCGTCAGCCAAGATTTCGGCAAGCTGCGCCACATCCTGGGCAAGCTCACGCCGGGCCTGGTGTTCGCTAGCAGCCCGGCCTATGCCAAAGCGATTGCCGCCACGGTGGGGCCGAATGTGGAAGTGGTGTTGGCAAGCGGCACACTTGAAGGCCGCCCCACCACA
>JAYUQE010000556.1:0-2544 GCA_043756905.1 Burkholderiales bacterium
GCCCGCCGGAATATCGGGTGCGTCGAGCGTGGCCGCCGTGGCTTCGAAACGGAAGGCTTCACGGTACAGGTAGTAGCCCGGCGCCACGACGATGCGCACTTCAGCCGCGCGTTCATCCAGCGCACGAACGCTCACGACAAAGGCGCGTTCTGGCTCCAGGAACTCAGCCGCCGCTGCGGCGAAACCGGCGAACATCAATGTGGCCACCACCCAGCAAGCCAGGCGATGCAGAAGGTGGCGTGGCGTGGGCTTCATCACAACGGTAGAGCGCTCAGGGTTGCCAAAGGTTGCGGCAGCTTAGCCGTAAAAGCGCCGACGCGTCAGGACCAATGCCGCGCCATACGCCAGCACGGCATACGTCAACAACACGGCCAGGGCGCGCCCGCCCTGAACCGGCCACTGGCCAATGACCAAGGGGCGCACCAATTCCACCGCCGCGGTGAGCGGCAGCCAGCGCCCCAGCTCAGCCAGCCAGGGTGGCAGCTGTGCGCTGGGAAAGTACACGCCGCTGATGAAGGTCATCGGCGTCAGCACCAGCGTGAAGTAGTAGGTGAAGAAGTCGTAGCCCTTGGCCAGCGCGGTGAACACCAGGGCCAGGGCCGAGAACGTCAACCCCACCAGGAACAGCACCGGCAGCGCCAACAGCAGCGTGGGCGCGCGGCTGATGCCCAGCGCGGCCAGCACGGCAGTGATGGCCACGGCCGTGATCAGGCTCTTGATGGCGGCCCAGAGCATTTCGGCGAACACGATCTCGTCAAGCGTGACGGGTGTGTTGAGGATGCCCTCCCAGGTGCGTTGCACCTGCATGCGCGAATAGGCCGAATACATGGCCTCGAACGAGCCGGCATACATGGTGCTCATGCAGATGCTGCCCGAGGCCAGGAACACGATGTACGGCAGGCCGTTGACCGGCCCGATCAACGCCCCCAGGCCGTAGCCGAACGCCACCAGGATGATCAAGGGCTCGGCGATGTTGCCCAGCACGCTGGCCACGGCCAGCTTGCGCCACACCAGCCAGTTGCGGCGCACCACGCTGCCCAGGCGTGGCGTGAGCTGTGGCGGGGCGAACCATTGCGCGTTCATGACGACCCCTCGCCGCGTGGGTACACGCGCCGATCCCCCAGGGAAATGGCGGGCCGGCTTGGGGCGGCCCGGCGCTCGGCCCGCGCCTCGAGGGCTGACATTGGGCGTCTCATGCGTCGTCGCGGATCTGCCGCCCGGTGAGTTTGAGGAACAGGTCTTCCAGGTTGGCCGGCCGGTGCAGCGTGCGCAGCGCCGGCTGTTCGCCCAATGCGTGGAGCAGATCGCGCGCGTCATTGAGGTAGAAGAACGCCGTGTCGCCCCGCATCTCAAAGCGCTGCGCAAAGTGGCGGCCCTGCTCGCCCGCGGCCGCTGCGCCTTCGCCATAGACCTCGACCACCTCGCGTTCCAGGTGTTGTGCGATCAGTGCGCGCGGTGCGCCTTCAGCCAGCTTGCGCCCTTGGTCGATGACCACCAGCCGGTGGCACAGGCGCTCGGCTTCATCCATGAAGTGGGTGGTCAGCAAGATGGCCTTGCCCTGGCCCAGCAGCAGCTTCAGGCGCTCCCACATCAGGTGCCGGGCCTGCGGGTCCAGGCCGGTGGTGGGTTCGTCGAGCAGCAGAACATCTGGATCGTTAACCAAGGCGCGCGCCAGGCTCAGGCGCCGGCGCATGCCGCCTGAAAGCTCGCCGGGTTTGGCGTTGGCCTTGCTTTGCAGGGCGGCAAACTCAAGCAGATGGGGCACGCGCTCGGCCAGCACGGCGCGGCTCAGGCCGAAATAGCGGCCGTAGACATGCAGGTTTTCAGCGCAGGTGAAGTCGGGGTCGAGCATGTCTGCCTGCGCCACCACGCCCAGGCGCTGCTTGATCTGGCGCACCTGCGCGGGCACGCTCAGGCCGAAGAAGCTGATGCGCCCGGCGTCAGGCGGCGTCAGGCCCAGGCACATGCGCAAGGTGGTGGTCTTGCCGGCACCGTTGGGGCCGATCACGCCCAGGCACTCACCACGGTTCAGTTCCAGGCTCAGGTCATCGACCACCGTGTTGGCACCATAGCGCTTGACCAGGCGTTCGGCGCTGAACAGCGGCGGCATGGCGGCCGTGTCGTTCATGCCGCGTTCAAAGCAAAAAGGCCAGCTCGCGCTGGCCCTTGCTGCCATGCCTGCGCATGCAAGCCGCTGTTATTCAGCGTTCGCCTCGGCGCCTTCGGCGGCCACGGGCTCGGGCCGGTCAACCAGTTCGACAAAAGCCAGCGGCGCGTTGTCGCCGACACGGAAACCCATTTTCAGGATGCGCGTGTAGCCGCCCGGGCGCGCGGAGTAGCGCGGGCCCAGCACGTTGAACAGCTTGGCCACCACATCGCGGTCGCGCGTGCGGTTGAACGCCAGGCGGCGGTTGGCCAGGCTGGGCTTCTTGCCCAGGGTGATGAGGGGCTCGACCACGCGGCGCAGTTCCTTGGCCTTGGGCACCGTGGTCTTGATGGCCTCGTGCGTGATGAGCGAATTGCACATGTTGCGCAGCATCGCTT
>JAYUQE010000557.1:0-2544 GCA_043756905.1 Burkholderiales bacterium
GTGCCGCGCGCCCGGGTGGTGATGCTCACGCGCTCGCTGCCGTCGGGCTCGCCCTCGTTCCCATCAAGCCGAAAGTTATAGTCCGGCCGGTTGAACAACTCGGGCTTGCCGCGCACCACTTCGCGCGCCGCCTTGAGCTTGCGTGCCAGGGTGAAGGCAAAGGCCAACTCGGTGGCGAAGGGGTAGTCGGCCGGCGCGGTGCCGCCCAGGCTGGCTTCGGTGATCACCGCATCGAGCTTGTCGTGGCGCAGGTTGGCGGCAATGGCCACGCGCTCGATCTTTGTTTCGCTGTGCCGTATCTCAAACGTTGCTTCATCGAGCGTCACATACAGGCTCACCGCGGCGCATTCGCGCCCTTCGGTCAGCGTGTAGGCCTGCACCACGTCGTCGGGCAGCATGGTGATCTTCCAGCCCGGCATGTAGACGGTGGAAAGCCGCTCGCGCGCCACCTTGTCCAGCGCGCTGTCGGGTGCCAATGCCAGGCCCGGCGCGGCAATGTGGATGCCGAACACCACCGTGCCGCTGCCCAGGCCCTGCACCGACAACGCGTCGTCGATCTCGGTGGTGGCCGAGTCGTCGATGGAAAACGCCTGCGCCGTTGAAAGCGGCAAGGTTTCGGTGATGCGTGGCGCGGCCAGCGCCGGGAAGGCCGTGCCTTTGGGAAAGACCTCGAACAGGAAGCGCCGCCAGTGGAACTGGTACGGGCTGCTGATGGCGCCGGCGGCCTTGAGCAGGTCGAGCGGCGCTTGCTTGGCGCGGCGCGTGGCCTCGACCACGGCCTTGTATTCGGGCGCGTTCTTGTCGGGCTTGAACAAGATGCGGTAGAGCTGCTCGCGCACCGGCGCCGGGCACTCGCCCGCCGCCAGGGCCTGGGCCCAGGTGTCGATCTGCGCTGCCACGGCCGCCTTGCGCTCGATGCCCAACAACGCGGCCTTCACCGTTTCTTCCGGCGCCTTCTTGAACTGGCCGCGGCCCAGGCGGCGAAAGTAGTGCGGCGCTTCGAACAGGCGGAACAGCGCCGCGGCCTGGCGTTCAACGCCGGCGTTGGCGCTGAAATAGTCGCGCGCCAGGTCGGCAAAACCGAACTCGCCCTCGGGCGCGAATTCCCAGGCCAGGTCGAGGTCGATCTCCTGCGCCAAAGCTTGCGCCTGGCTGATCAGCGCGGCGGGGGTGGGCGTTTCGAAGCGCAGCATCACGCTGCTGGCTTTGACCTTGACGCGCTTGCCCGAATCCATCTCCAGTTGCAAGGAGCTGTCGGCCTCGGACATCACGCGCGCCGCGTGGAACTTGCCGGCTTCTTCATACAGGGCATACATCGGCCGGGATTGTCGCGCATGGGTTCATGCCGGCTATCGCCGATTGTCGGCCGACAATCGGCCGTCCTGTGCACGCCCTGGTTTTTTTGGCGGCTACATCCTTGCCGAACGATCTATTGGAACCTCAGCGTCACCGTGCGCAGGTTCACCAGCGGCGCCCACTCCATGGGGTCGAGCACCAGCGCCGTGCCCAGCACCACGGTCAGATCGCGGCCCTTCATTGCGGCCAGCGGCAGCGCCGGCGGCGGCGCACCTTGTTCGGGCATGGGCGCGATGGCGCGCACTTCGCGCACGAATTCGCTGCGCTCGCGGCGCTGCTCGTGAAAGTCGGCGCGCAGACTGGCGTCGGTCGTCAAGACCATGTGGCCGCCCCAGACGTCGCCCTCGCGCGCCGTGGTGGGCCTGGCCTCGTAGGCCAGCAGCTCGTACGAACCGGGCTCGGGCACGGGCGCCAGGGCGCTGGACATCAGCGTGCGCACCGCGCCGTTGCGCCGTTCGCCGGCCTTGACCTCGGCCGCAAAGGCCGGCGCGAACGAGGTCGCCACGGTCAACCCGCCCGAGCCTTTGTGTGCCAGCCGGGCCACCAGTTTGAACGGCGCGGCGCGCAGCGTGACGCTGGCGCCATCGGCCAGTGGCCAGCGCTTGCCGTCCTGTTCGATGTGCGCGTCATAAGCCCAGCGCGGGTCGCGGTGCGCGGCATCGAACATGGCCTGGGTGATCCAGGCGCGCAGCATGGGGTGCTCGCTGCTGGCCAGCCAAGCGTTGCCATGGCCGAAGAAGCTGGCGCGGCTGCGATCGGGCAACGGAAGAACGCTGGCGCCCTGCTGGATCAGCCACTCGGCCACCTCGCGCCGGCCACCGGCCAGCGCGCCTTCGAGCGGCGTCACCTTCACGCCCGGGCGGCCGTCGGGGTCGGCGCCAGCCTTGAGCAGCCGCTCCAGCGCCAGTCGTGCGCCGTAGAAGGCGGCCGTTTGCATGACCGTTGACTCCGAGCCGGTGAAGGCGGCGTCGAATTGATCTGCCTGGGCACCCGCGCCCAGCAGCAGTTCGAACCAGGCCGCCGTGCGCGCCGGGTTGTCTTTCTTGAACGCCAGGTGCAGCGCGCAACCCACCACGCCACAGGCATTGGCATCGGCGCCGCGTGCGAGCAGGGCGCGGGCCAGTTCCATGTCGTTACGCAACACGGCTTGCAGCAGCGGCGTGCCCAGGTTGCCGAAGCGAACGCTGG
>JAYUQE010000558.1:0-2542 GCA_043756905.1 Burkholderiales bacterium
GCATGCGTTCGGCCCCGGCGCCGCGGCGGCCATTGCGCGCTGGCAGCCGGGCTTGAGCCCCAGCCTGGTGGCGGCCACTTTCGTGCCCGGCTGGGCCACCATCGAAGACCCATTGCGCCTGGTGCAACGCCTGGCGCAGTGCAGCGCGGCGCTGGGCACGCGGCTGCGCCACGGCGAAGCGCTGGCACTGCGCCCGGGGCCCGGCGGCGTGCAGGTGCAGTTGGCCGACGGCCGCGCCGTGCAGGCGCAGCAGGTGGTGGTGGCCGCGGGCGCGTGGTCGCAGCGGCTGGCGCACAGCCTGGGCGAGCGCATCCCGCTGGAAGCCGAGCGCGGCTACAACACCACGCTGCCGCCGGGCGCCTTTGCGCTGCGCCGGCAGCTCACGTTCCCGGGCCATGGCTTCGTGGTCACGCCCCTTGCCGGCGGCGTGCGCGTGGGCGGCGCGGTGGAACTGGCCGGGCTGCGCGCGCCGCCCAACTACCGCCGCGCCGAAGCCCTGCTGCGCCACGCGCAACGCTTCATGCCCGGGCTGCGCACGCAAGGCGGCAAGCAGTGGATGGGCCTGCGGCCGTCGTTGCCCGATTCACTGCCCGCCATCGGTACGGCGCGCGCGGATGCACGCATCGTCTACGCCTTCGGCCATGGCCACCTGGGGCTGACGCAAGCGGCCGCCACGGCGCAGATCGTGGTGGCGCTGCTGGGTGGCAACGACCCCGGGCTCGACCTCGGCCCGTTCAGCCCGCAGCGGTTTGCAGACTGAACCGCCGCTACTTGATGTGCAGCCCGCCATCCACCATCAAGGTGGTGCCTGTGATGTAGCTGCCTTCATTGCTGGCCAGCCACAGGATCGGCAGCGCGATTTCTTCCGGTGCGGCCCAACGGCCGAGCAGCGAGGTGTCGTCGCGCTGGGTTTTCAATTCACGCTCGCTCACGCCACGCGCCTGGGCACGGCCGATGTGAAAGTCAGTCAATGTCGAGCCCGGGCACACCGCGTTCACGCGCACGCCGTGCGCCGCTTCCTCATGCGCCAGGGTGCGGGTGAAGGCCAGCAACGCGGCCTTGCTGGCGTCATACAAGCCCATGCCCTTGCGCCCGGCCACGCCATAACAGGAAGACACATTGACGATGCTGCCAGCGCCACTTTGGCGCAGCGCCGGCAGCGCGGCGCGGCAGGCGTTGGCAGCGCCAAGCAGGTTCACGTCGAGCACCGCGCGCCATTCATCGGGCGTGGCCTCGGCCAGCGCCGAATAGTTGCGCATGGCGGCGTTGTTAACCAATACATCGAGCCGGCCAAAAGCGGCCAGCGCTTGCTGCACGGCGGCTTGCAGGGCGCAGTCATCGGCCACATCGGCGGTGCAGGCCTGTAGCTTCGCGCCAGGGTGTTCGCTGGCCAGCGCGGCCAGGGTGCGGGCCAGATGCTCGGCGTTGGCATCCACCAGCATCACGGCTGCGCCTTCATTGCAAAAGGCGTGCGCGGTGGCCGCGCCGATGCCCGCGCCGCCGCCGGTGATGAGCGCGGCCTTGCCGGCCAGGCGCAGTGCTCGTTGACTCACCTCATTCCGCCTTGGTGCCGGTGTCCTTGATCACCTTGCCCCAGCGCGGAATTTCAGACGCGATCCAGTCGCTGAAGTACTTGGGCGTGCTGGCCACGATGTCGAACTCCATCTGCTGCAAGCGCGCCCGCAGCTCGGGCTGGGCCAGGATGCGCGTGATCTCCTTGTGGTAGCGCTCGATGATCGGCGTGGGCGTGCCGCCCGGGGCGAGGAAACCGATCCACGACACCGCCACGAAGCCGGGGTAGCCCTGCTCGATCATGGTGGGCAAATTGGGCGTTGAAGCAAAGCGCTTGTCGCCGGTGGAAGCAATCAAGCGCAGCCGCCCTTCCTTGGCGAACTGCTGCACATTGCCCGGCACCATGAAGGCGGCGTCAACCTGGCCGCCGACCAAATCCGTCACCGCCGGCGCGGCGCCTTTGTAGGGCACATGCGTGATGTCGATCTTCGCCGCAGCCTTCAGCATTTCCATCGTCAGGTGCGACGCACTGCCGATCGACACCGAGGCGTAAGACATCGGCCGGGTCTTGGCCAGCGCCACCAGTTCGGCCACGTTGTTCGCCGGCACGCCGGGCGGCACGGCCAGGTACTGCGGCGCCGTCACCGCCAGCGTGATGGGCGCCAGGTCTTTCAGCGGGTCGTACGGCAGCTTGGGGTACAGCGTGACGTTGATCGCCAAGGGCCCGTTGAAGCCGACCAGCAGCGTGTGGCCGTCTGGCGCGGCCTTGGCCACTTCGGCCGCGCCGATGGTGCCGCCGGCGCCGCCCTTGTTTTCAACGAGCACGGTCTGGCCCAGCACCTTTTGCAGCTCGGTGGCCACCAGCCGCGCCAGCACATCGTTCGTGCTGCCCACGATGGGCACGACGATGCGCACGGTCTTGCTCGGCGCCCATTCCTGGGCTTGTGCGTTCAGGCTGGCCAAGGCAGCCAGGGCGAAGGCCGTGAGTACTTTCAAACGTTGTTTCATATTCATGTTGATCTGAATCGTT
>JAYUQE010000559.1:0-2539 GCA_043756905.1 Burkholderiales bacterium
GATGACGGCTGGGTCGCGCTGGGCACCGAAGGCGGCCACGCCAGCTTCGCGCCGCATGACGAACGCGAGTTGGCGATCCTGCAATTTGCCTGGCAGCAGCACCCGCATGTTTCGTTTGAACGGTTGCTGTCGGGCGCCGGCCTGGGCCTCATCCACCGCGCCCTGGCGCACCGGGCGGGGCGCGACGCCATACCGCTGGCTGCACCGGAAATCACGCGCCGCGCGCTCGCCGGCGGCGATGCGCTGTGCACGGAAACGGTCGATGCGTTCTGCGCCATCCTGGGCACGGCGGCATCGAACCTGGCCGTGACGCAGGGTGCCTTTGGCGGCATCTACATCGGCGGGGGCATCGTGCCGCGCCTGGGCGAATACTTCGACCGTTCACCGTTTCGCCGGCGCTTTGAAGACAAGGGCCGCTTCAGCGACTACTGCCGCGACATTGCCACCTTCGTCATCACCGAGCCCCAGGCCACGTTCATGGGCGCAGCGGCCATCCTGGCGCGCCAGGTGGGGCTGTTTGAAACGCAACAGGGCCCGGCGCTGCTGAGCCAGATCCGCCGCAGCATCGGCGCCCTGTCGCCGGCCGAGCGCCGCGTGGCCGAGCAGGTGCTGGCCCACCCGCGCAGTGCGTTGAGCGACCCGATTGCCGAGATTGCCCGCGCCTCGGGCGTGAGCCAGCCCACGGTGATCCGGTTTTGTCGATCGTTAGGCTGTGAGGGCCTGTCTGACTTCAAGCTGCGCCTGGCCTCGGGCCTGACCGGCACGGTGCCAGTGACGCACACCCCGGTGACGGGCGCAGACAGCCTGCTGGAAATGGGCGTGAAGGTGCTGAGCAACACCGCCTCGGCCATCCTGCACCTGCGCGACCAGTTGAACCGCCAACTGATCGACCGCGCCACCGACATGCTGGTGGCCGCGCAGCGCGTGGAGCTGCACGCCAGCGGCCACGGCGCGGTGGTGGCGCAAGACGCGCTGTTCAAGTTCCTGCGCCTGGGCCTGCCCACCTCGGCCTGCACCGAGCCGCGCCTGCAGGCACTCGCCGCCGCCGTGCTGCACCCCGGCGCGGTGGTGCTGATCATCAGCTCCAGCGGGCGCAAGAGCGAATTGCTGGCGGTGGCCGACAAGGCACGCGAACGTGGCGCGCAAGTGGTGGCCATCACGGCCAACCAATCGCCCCTGGCGCGCAGGGCCGATGTGGCCTTGATCGTCGACCATGCCGAAGACGTGGCCACGCAGTTGCCCATGATCAGCCGCATCCTGCACCTGCTGGTGGTGGACATGCTGGCCGTTGGCGTGGCCATGCGCCAGCGCGGCGAAGGCGCCGCCGCCCCGGGCCCAACCGACGCCGCGCCGGGGCACGCGCCGGGTGTGGGCACGGCGGCAGCGCCCGAAGCCGCGGCCCCGCCGGCGCCCTTTGTGCACATCACCTCGCACCGCGGCTGAAGCGCTGAGCCGAGCGATCAAGCGCGCGGCTGCGACAACGTGGCGCAATGCGCGCCGCCGCCCACCCAGTTCAGGCCCAGCATGTTAACGAAACGAATCACCCGGCCCGGGAAGGCCTGTTCGAACAAGGCCCCGACCCGGGCTTCCACGCTGCGCGGCGTGCCGTGCGCTTCATAGCCGGGCAGCACCACCACGCCATTGGCCAACACGAAGTTCAGGTAGCTGGCGCTGGCCAGCTGCGTCAGCGCCTGGCCTTCGCGGCGCTGCTCGCCGGGGGCAAAGAAGTCCGCCGTCCATTGCTCCGAGAAGCCAGCGTCGGCCGCCGCGGAGAGGACCACGCGCCGCTCGATGGCGCGCGGCAGCGGCACCTTGATGATGCGAAACGGCGCGCCGTGGGCGTCGCCCGCTTGCGCCAGGATGTCAAAGTTGCGCGCCATGCGCTGGCGGGTCAGGCGTGCCACCGGGTGGCTGGCCGCGTCGCCGTCGTCGGGCCAGGCCAGCAACACCGTGCGGGCATCGGCAAAGCGCACGAATTCATCGGTGTGCCCGCCGGTGCCCCAGGCCACGTAAGGGCCGGTGATGGTGGCGCGCAGGTGCGGGTCTGTGGCCAAGCCTTCGCCCAGCCAGATGAGCTTGCTGATGCCGGGCAGTTGCAGGAACTCAGTCTCTAACTCGGCCAGGCTGCGCCCGGGGTTGCGCTGCTGCGCCAGCGCCGCGCTCACCAGCGCCACGCCGCGGCCGTTGCATTCCATGCCACCGCCTTCCAGCGCCAGCGGGCTGCTGTACACAACGGCGCGGGCCAGGCGCGCGATGCGGCGGTCTTGTTCGTCGCGCGCCGGGTCCAGCGCGGCGGCGCAGGCGGCGCTGCGCTCAAGAGCTTGACTGGAGCCCGTGCCATGGCGGCGCGCGCACCAGGCGGCCAGGCCGTACTGGCTCCATTTGAAATCGACCACGCCATGGCGGCCCGCGGGCCCGGCGGTGAACACCGCCGCGTCGCGCAGAAAAAAGATCGCCAGCTCATCGACCATGAACTCGACCGCGGTGACATCCACGCCCGCCTTGGCCAGCAGCGTACGCGCCGCTTGCACCTGAAGCG
>JAYUQE010000560.1:0-2539 GCA_043756905.1 Burkholderiales bacterium
GTGATATTGCCGCCCGGCCGGGCCAGGCTCTCGACGAAGCCGCTCGCGACCGCGTTCGAGACGTTGGCCATCACGATCGGCAACGACCGCGTTGCGCGCTGCGCGGCGCGCGCCGCTTGCGGGGCGCCGGCGACGATCACCTCGACTTGGCTGGCGACGAGTTCCCGGGCCAATCCATCGAGCGCTTCGACCTTGCCGTCGGCGAAGACAAACCGGTACTCGATGTTGTGCCCCTCGCGCCAGCCCAGATCGTGCATGCCGAGTTTGAACGCAGCGTAGAAACGCTCGGATACCGCGATCGTCGTGATCGACAGACTGCCGACGCGGCGTAGCCTGGCACTCGCCTGGCCGCGCGCCAGCGGGTGCGATGCCAGCCATGCCGTGGCGCCCGCTATCGCGAGCCGGCGCTGCGCGATCATTCGAACACTTCGTCGGCGTGTAGCAACAGCGTTTGCGGGGTCGTCAGGCCCAAGGCATTGGCGGTCTTCAGGTTGATGACCAGATCGAGCTTCGTCGGCGGCTCGACCGGCAGATCGGCCGGCCTGGCGCCCTTGCGATGCATACAGGACAGGGCCATGGCTGGATCAGCCTTCAGCCAGCGTGTTCGAAGTTGGTGACAAAGTCCGCCGGCACCTCGGGGCCCCAGACGTAGAAGCCGTCTTCGGGGGCGTGGTCGGCGGCGGGCCAATCCATGTCACTGGGAACGAAGTCGATGTCGAACGAATACTCGGCGTAGCTGCCCCAGGGGTCGCGCACATAGTGGAAGTAGTTGCTGCCCAGCACATGGCGGCCCAGGCCCCAGCCTTGCGTGTAACCCTTGCCGCGCATCACCTCGGCACCCAGGCCCACTTCGTGCACGCTGCCCACGTCCCAACTGCTGTGGTGCAGGCCGGGGCCGCTGGATTTGGCCAGGGCGATGAGGTGGTGATCGCTGCCATGCGTGCCGTGCATGAAGGCGATGCCGTCACCGCAATGGTCTGACAACTTCAGGCCCAGCACCTCGCTGTAAAACTTCACGCCGCCCAGCACATCGGTTGAAAACATGAGCAGGTGCGACAAGCGCCGCGGGTGCACCACGCCGCTTTGGCTGCGCTTGGGCGCGGCACCGGCGCCGGCCGGTGTGGCCACCAGCGTGGGCCGCGAACGCAGCGAGGGCGCCACCTTGGGGGCCACCCTGATTTGCAGCGCCAGGCCTTCATGGCCATGCAGCCACAGGCCTGTGCCGTCACTCAGCACGTGCGCCGCCCGGCCCAGGCCCTGCTGCTCAATACGCTGCTTGAATGCCGCTTCATCTTCCGGGTAAATGCCAAAGCTCAGGTACTGCAACTTCTTCGCACCCGGCGCCTGCACCAGCGTGCCCCAGGCATGGGGGTGGCCGAAGGTGCGCAGCTCAAGTCGATCGTTAGTGCGGCGCACGTCCAGGCCAAACGCCTCATAAAAGCGCTGCGCGTCATCAAGATTCGGCACGGTGAACACGAAGTGCAGCACCGAATGCACGGCGGTGACGTTGGGACGTTTGCTTTGCGGCTCGGTGGTCATGATGGGCTCCTTGACTCATGCGCCGATGGCGTGGCCGCGATGGCGCGGGCCAGCACGGCGGGAATGTCGGCGCTGGCATCACCGCGCCAGGCGATGTGATGGTCAGGCCGGATCAGGATGATGGCGCCGCCATACAGCGCGCGCGCCTCGGGCTTGTGCCAATGCAGCAGTTTCAAATTCAGGCGCAGGCGCTGCACTTCACGCTCCCACTGCGCGGTGGGCGAACCATCCAGCACCAGCAGCGTGAAGTCGCGGCCGAAGTAGTCGAGCAGCGAAGCACCGCCGCTGCCCACCGCCAGGTGCGGCGCGCGCGCGCCGGGCGTGCCGCTGGGCACATAGTGGTTCGGGTCGTCGGGCGGCGGCGCGCCGCTTTCCTGCGCCACGATGGCACTGCCGGCGTAGCGCAGGCCGAGCTGCAGGCCGGGAATGTTGAACTCGCGCGCCACATGCGCGGCCAGGGCCTGGGCCAGCGCAGCGCGGGCCTGCTCGCCCAGCGCGCTGTCGTCTTCCACTTCGGTTGGCACCGGCAGGCGGCCGATGCTGTCGGCCATGCTGCGGGCAAACGCGGTGTTGCGCAGCGCAATCTGGCGGCGTTCAGCGTCATAGCTGTCCAGCAGCGCATCACCCGCCACGCCTTGCAGCACCAGAGCCAGTTTCCAGCCCAGGTTCACCACGTCATCAACGCTGGTGTTGTAGCCCATGCCGCCCGTGGGCGTGAACAGGTGCGCGGCGTCACCGGCCACGAACAGGCGGCCCACGCGCATGCGTTCGGCCACCAGGGCATGGCCGGCGTGCCACGGCGTGAGCGCGATCACCTCATGCTCGAAGTTAACGCCAATGGCTTGCCTCATCACCTCGGGCACATCAAGCTCAGCGGCCTTGGCATCGGGCGCCAACTGAATGAGCAGCACGAAGGTGTCGATGCCGTTGATGGCGCACAGCAGGCCACGCCGCTGCGGGTTCACGGCCCAGTATTGCCAGGCCTTGGGTTTGCCCAGCA
>JAYUQE010000561.1:0-19341 GCA_043756905.1 Burkholderiales bacterium
CCCAAACCACTGCTGTATGAAGTGAACCCGCAGCATGGCGTTCACAGCAAAGGGCGGGCGCCCGCCCTGGGCTTTGTCAGCCTTGGGCGCATGGGGCTCAACGAGTGCGACCAATTCGCCCCACGGCACCACTTTTTCCATCTCATCAAGAAAGACACTGCGGCGGGTCTTCTTGGCTATTGGGTCGAATCCGAGCTTGGCTTGTTTCATGGCTGCTATTGTCGCGACTCCTAACGTTCCATGTAAGCCGTGTTCACCCTAGGTTTTGCAGGATTTCCCTAGGCGTTCGCTCGGTGAACCGCCGGCAGATGAGAACCCCGGCTAAGTCAATTTGCTGGAGTCCGTCGTGCGCGGGCGCGAGACGGCGGCACCCCATTGCGCGGCTGCGCAGCATTGACGTCACCGCCCCCAGGTATTACGATAAGCGCTTTCGTAATGCTGGAGCCTATTCATGGCAGACGCCACCACCATGACAACCAAGGGCCAGGTGACGGTGCCACGGGAGATCCGCGACCGGCTTGGGCTCAAGTCCGGCGACATGATGGCCTTTACGATGCTGAGTGACGGCACCGTCGTGATGCGGCCGAAGACGCGGCGCCTGGCAAACCTGGCGGGCTCGCTCACGCGCCCCGGGCAGCCCAAGGTCACCGTCGAGGACATGAACCCATTCAAGGCGACTGCACCGAAGAAACCGACTAAGCCGACGAAGCAACAGCGGCGATGAGCAGCCCAGAAGCACCGCAAATGGCTCGCGCCGCAGCGCACCGCGCGCTGGTTGCACCGTGACCATCGCCATTGACACCAACGTGCTGGTGCGCCTGCTCGTGCGCGACGACGAGGCACAGTACGCGGCGGCGCGGCGACTGGTGAACCAGGCCGCCGCCGCCGAAGAGCCGGTGTTGATCGTGCTCGGTGTCGTGCTCGAAACCGAATGGGTACTGCGCAGCCGGTACAAGCTGGACAAGGCCAGCATCGCGGGTGCCTTTGCCGCGCTGCTCGAAAGCGCCGATGTCGAGTTCGAACACCCGCCCACGGTTGAAGAAGCGCTGTACGTGTGGACCCAGCACCCGGGTGCCGACTTTGCCGACTGCCTGCTCACCGCGCGCGCCGCGCACCTGGGCCGCAGCCGGTTCCTGACATTCGACGCCGGCGCGGCGCAGTTGCCAGGCGTGGAACTTCTCGCCTAGCGGATTGCGATTCCCTTAAGCAAATCTGCCCCTGCCACTTTGCGCACATCACCCCTGGGGAGGACGGCACGAAGCGACCGACCTGGGGCGATCTAAAGCAAGAACATCCCCGCCGCCACCGCCGTTGGCAGCAGTGCGCCGAGCAACAGGCCGCCTGCACCAATTGATTCATCTTCAAACCCGCGCCGCAGCAAGGCCACGCCCGCCGGGTTGGGCGCGTTGGCGATCACCGTCAGGCCGCCGCCGGCCACGGCGCCGGCCACCAGCATGTACTTCGCTTCGTCGCTCATGCCTTCGAGCAGCGAACCCAGGTAGGTGAGCGCCGCGTTGTCGGTGATCGCCGTCAAGCCCAGTGCGCCGAAGAACAGGGCCAGTGGTTCGAGGCTGGAGACGATGGGTTGCAGCCACCATTGCTGCGCGCCACCCAGCACCACCAGGCCGGCCAGGAAGAAGCCCACCAGCAAGGCCTCTTTGATGATCAGCGGCGTTTGGTAACGCTCGTAGGCCTGCGCAAAACCCAGGAACAGCATGAACAGGCCCAGGAAGATCACCGGGTAATGCGCGAACGCCACCACCGCGGCCAGGAACGCAAGATGGATGGCGCTGACGACGGCCGGCACGCGCGGCGCGCTGGCCTCGCTGCTGTCGCTGCCTGCGCTGCCCTGGCTGTGCTCGGCGCCGGCTTCGCCCAGGTGCTGGCGCAACAACCAGGTGATGGCCGTGGCGTTCACAACCACGGCGATGGCCGCCTTCCAGCCAAAGGTGGCTGCCATGAAGGCGCTGCTCCAACCCCAGGTGGCGGCGACCATCAACACCGGCGGGGCCGCGAACGAAGTCAGCGTACCGCCCACTGAGATGTTGACGAACAGCACACCCAGCGCGGCGTACTTCAGCCGCTCGGGCATGCCCGGGCGAAACACCCGCGGCGCCAGCATCAGCGCGGCCAGGGTCATGGCGGCAGGCTCGGTGATCAACGAGCCGATCAGGGGCACCGCGGCCAGGCACAACCAGGTCTCAGCCACCACGTTGCGCCCTGGCAGCAAGCGCGCGCTGGTTTGCACCAGGGCCTGCACGGCAGTTAACACCGGCCTGGAGCCGGCAATCACCATGACGACAAACACGAACAGCGGCTCGGTGAATTGGCGCGACTGCGCATAGTCGATGGCTCTGGCGCCGCCTTGCACGCCGGCCATGAACACGATCAACACAGCGGCCCAGAAACCGAACACCACTTCCACTTCGCCCAGCAGGTGGAACAGCCCGCCATGCCGGGGGTGGCGGTGCGCCAGGCGTTCGAAGTGCTTGGTGGCGAAGGTGTGAACCAGCGCGATGGCAAAGAGTGCGGCGGCAATGACATCCATCATGCGGCGCATGATGGCAGCACCTGCCGCGCGGCCAGGCACGATGCGAGCAATCGGCGCCACGCTAGCGGCGATCACCGGCCTTGCAGCAGGCGTGCTCGACGCACAGGCTTCGAGACATGATGAGAATGATGGACACACCATGAGGCAGAGCATGAAGACAGACGGCTTCGTTCAAGACAAGGTCATCGTGGTGACGGGCGCCGGCGGCGGCATCGGCCGCGACTTCGCGCTCGCCCTGGGCCGCGATGGCGCCAAGGTGATCGTCAACGACATCGGCACCTCGGTGCAGGGTGAGGGCTCAGACGCCACGCGCGCGCAGGCGGTGGTGAATGAGATCGTGGCGGCGGGCGGCGTGGCCGTGGCCAACACTGAAAGCGTGAGCGACTGGCATGCGGCGCACCGCATCATTGCGCAGGCCGTGGACACCTATGGCCGCATCGATGCCGTGATCAACAACGCCGGCATCCTGCGCGACCGCTTCTTCTTCAACATGAGCCTGGACGAATGGCGCAGCGTGATCGACGTGCACCTGAACGGCAGCTTCTTCGTGTCGCGCGCCGCCGCGCCGCACTTCAGGGCTCAAGAATCCGGCTCGTACATCCACATGGTCTCGACCTCTGGCCTGGTGGGCAACCTGGGCCAGGCCAACTATGCCGCCGCCAAACTGGGCCTTGCCGCGTTGTCGAAGTCGATTGCCATGGACATGGCGCGATTCAACGTCAGGTCGAACTGCATCGCGCCGTTCGCCTGGAGCCGCATGATCGGTTCCATCCCCACTGGCACGCCGGAACAAAAAGCGCGTGTAGAGCGGCTGCAAGGCCTGCACAGCGCCAAGATCGCGCCGCTGGCGGTGTACCTGGCCAGCGACCGCTCAGCCGACGTTTCGGGGCAGATCTTCGCCGTGCGCGCCAACGAAATTTTCTTGATGAGCCAGAGCCGCCCGTTGCGTTCGATGCACACTGCGGAAGGCTGGACGCCACAGACGGTGGCCGAGCGCGCCATGCCGGCCATGCGGCCCGGTTTCTACGCGCTGGACAGGTCGCAGGACGTGTTCGACTGGGACCCGGTCTGAGGCGCAAGCCGACCTGTGGGAACACTCATCCGGCAGCGGGTGGTTGTCAGCGCCGCATGGCCGGCACCAACCGGTCTGCCGGGGCGATGGATGCATCACTGTCAAGCTCGATGGCCACCTGCGTGCACACCGCGCGGCACAGCGTTGCAACGCGCTCGCTTTGCAGCCGGTAGTACATCTGCGTGCCTTCGCGGCGCTTGGCCAGCACGCCACAGCGGTAGAGCATGCTCAGGTGCTGTGACATGTTCGGCTGCGTGGTGTCGATCTCAGCGAGCAACTCGGACACATTCTTTTCGCCGTTGCACACCGCGCTGATGATCTTCAGGCGGATCGGCGTGGACAGCACGGAAAACAACTCGGCAACCGAATCGAAGACCTGATCTGCAACCTTCTTCGAGTCCATGCGGCCACCTCGGTGAGAACGAACGACTTGATTCTATTCGCAAGCACCGATATTGCGATGCAGCCTGCTTGAACCTGGAAACCTCATTTGAAACGGTAGTGGTCGCGATTCAACACCGCGGCGATGGCCGTCACCTCTTCTGGAAACAGTCCCAGGTTGAGTTGGGTGTTGCACTGCTCGACCATGCCGCGCAGGAAGCCGGCTGTCTTGATGCGTTCGTCCGGCCGGTAGATGGCCGAACCGTCACCGCCGAACTTGCTCACATGGCATTCAACACAGCGGTGTTCCTTAATCAGGCGGCTGCCGAGCGCCAGGTCTGCGCCGCGAAAAATGTCGGGCACCGGTTGCGCAGCGGCGGCCGCTGCCAACACCATGCCGCTGACTGCGGCGGCCCATCGTCTGCGCTGCATACCCACTCCTTGTCGCCATGCCTTCAAGCCAGCAATGCTATCGGGCCAGCAACGCCTTTCGCGGGCAGCGCACCGTGTTCACTTCGGCGCCTGCTGCTCCATCAGCAAGTACGTGTTGTAGGCGTTCATGCGGTTGACCGCGCGAAAAAGCGGCAGGCGCTCGAAGCGCGACCAGTCGACCTTGGCGTACGCCTCATCAAAAGGCTCCAGCTCACGCGCCGCAGCGCCCATGGTCTGGCGCAAATACGCCAGGTAGTCGCGCGTCAGCGTCAGGTCGGCCAGCGCATCGGTCGATGGCGGCCCGTGGCCGGTGATCACCCATTGCGCCTTGAATTCGATCAGGTGCGTCAGCGATTGGATCCACTGCCCACTGTCGGCCTGCCCGACAAACGGAATTCGACCCTGGAACGCCAGATCGCCGGCAAACAGCACGCCGAGCTGGGGCACGTAGACCACCAGATCTTCGGGCGTGTGCGCCGGCCCGACATGCCGGATGCGAAAGTCGAAGGCTCCCACCCGCAAGGTGGTTTCTTCCTGGTCGAGCCAGCGATCGGCCGCAACCACCTGCGTCTTCTCATCGATCCAGGGGAACAGCTCGCGGCGGCTGGCTTCAAGGCGCAGGCGCGCGGTGTCAGACGTGATGTAGTCGCGCCCGGCCGCATGGGCAATGATGTTCGCACCCGCCGCCTTGAACGCCTGCAAGCCATAGATGTGGTCGGCGTGGTAGTGCGTGACGATGACATAGCGAATCGGCTGCGCCGTGACGCGGCGGATTTCCGCAATCAGCTCCTCGGCCAGCGCGGGCGAGCCCAGCGCATCGATCACCACCACGCCATCGTCGGTGACGACAAAGCTGGCATTCGAGATGAAGTTGCGGTTGGCCGCCGACCCCATTGCGGCCTCGCCCTGCACCGCCCAAACGCCCGGGGCCACGTTCCTGGCGCGCACCGGCTCGGCAGCGTACGCGCCGGCAGGGCCAACGACCGCGGCAGCGGCGATCACCATCACCGCAGGCCAGCGTTTCATGGCCGGCACGCCGTCGCGCAGCCGGGGGCCATTTCAAGGCTTGATGTAGGCGCTGCCCTGCGCTTGCAGCTTGGCGATGCGCACCACGCCCGATGGCGTGAACGTGGCTTCCTGTATGAACTGCTCGCGCTTGAGCTCGCGGTTCTTCAGCGTGATCTCGCAGATCTCGAACGCCACGCCGCGGCTCTTCAGCGCCGAAACCAGGGGCGCGTACTCGGTGCCGTTGGCCGCCTTGGCGCCTTCCATCAGCATGTCAACGCCTTCAGCATGCGTCACGACCGTGATCTTGGCCGCCGGGTCCACGTCGAGGTGGTTGCGCAGGTTGCGCAAGCCTTTGAGGCCCTGCGCCGCAACGTTGTCGATGTGATAGACGACGCGGTCTTGGGCCCACGACTGGGTGGCAACCAGGCACAGCGCCGCGCTGACGATGATTTGGGGAAGCGTGATCATGAAGGTCTCCTGTGGGTTGGTGGATTCGAGCTCAGGCACTGGCGACCCATGCATCAAACCATACCGGGGTTCTGGGTCATGCCCACCAGCCTGGGCGTGTTGATCTGGCGCGCCTTGACCCGCCCGCCTTGCGCCTTGAGCCAGCTTTCGACGACTTCCCACACCGGCTTGTTGCCCGGCGCGGTGCGCGCTTCTTCAGCCACCGGCGCCCAGCCCGCGACCTTGTACTTCTTGTCGGCTTCAATCGGCTTTTCGCCCAAGCGCATGTCGCTGATGCGCCCGCCCATCCTGGCCGCCGGGTCGCAGGTGTAGGCCAGGCCGCCCACGCGCACCATGTCGCCACCCTGCTGGTAATACGGGTCGGGGTTGAACAGGTTGTCGGCCACGTCTTCGAGAATCGTCTTGATCGTCTCGCCGCTCATTTCATTCACGGTGGCATAGGGGTAGGTGATGGCCAACTGATCCATCATCAATTCGCGCGTGATGGTGTCGCCCGGCAGCAGCGTGGTGCCCCAACGAAAGCCCGGCGAAAACGCGATCTCGGCGCCCTGCACATCCATCAGCGCGTCGCAGATCAACTGATCCCACGAGCCGTTGAAATTGCCGCGGCGAAAGAGCAGGCCGTCGGTCACGGCAAGCTTGTCGGCCAACCTGGTTTCATAGGGCGCACGCACCTTGGTGATGAGTGCGTCCATCTCGGGGTCGGCCTTGAGCTGGTTGGCAAAGATCGGCAGCAAGCGATAGCGATAGTCCACCACACGGCCGCCCTTCACGTCGAAGTCCATCAGGCCCAGGAACTTGCTGTTGCTGCCGGCGTTGGTGACAAGCGTCTTGCCGCCCGGGTTGCTGACCGGCACGGCCACCGGCACGCCATCGTGCGTGTGGCCGCCGAAGATGGCGTCGATGCCGCGCACGCGCGTGGCCATTTTCAGGTCGACATCCATGCCGTTGTGCGACAGCAGCACCACCACCTGCGCGCCCTTCGCACGCACTTCGTCAACCACCTTTTGCAGGTTCTCGTCCTGGATGCCGAAGCTCCAGTCGGCCACCAGGTAGCGCGGGTTGGCAATGGGCGTGTACGGGAAGGCCTGGCCGATGATGGCGCAGGCAACGCCGTTGATGTTGCGCAGCGTGTAGGGTTTGAACACCGGGTCGCCGAAGTCGGCGGTCTTGATGTTCTGGGCCAGGAATTCGATGCGGCCGGCGAAGTCTTTTTCGACGATTTCCTTCACGCGCTGCATGCCATAGGTGAACTCCCAGTGGCCGGTCATCACGTCCACACCGAGCAGCTTGGCGGCATCGACCATGTCTTGCGCATGGGTCCACAGCGCGGTGGCCGACCCCTGCCAGGTGTCGCCACCGTCGAGCAGCAGCGCACCGGGCCGGCTGGCCTTGAGTTGCTTCACCAGGGTGGCCAGGTGCGCGAAGCCGCCAACACGGCCGTAGCGCCGCGCCGCTTGCTCGAAGTCGACCACGCTGTAGCCATGCGCCAGTGCGCTGCCGGGTCGCACGCCGGCATGCTGCAACAGCGCATCACCCACCAGATGCGGCACTTGGCCCTGCATCGAGCCGACACCGAGGTTGACGCTGGGTTCGCGAAAGTAGATCGGCTTCAACTGCGCGTGGCAGTCGGTCATGTGCAGGAACGACACATTGCCGAACGGCGCGATGTCATACAGGCCACGCTGCGCGGTGGCGGCGTCGGCATTGGCATGGCGGCCCAGGGCCATGCCGGCCACCGAGGCGGCGCCCAGTACCTGAACGAACTCGCGCTTGGAAAGATTCATGATTCCGCAATGAAGAATATGCTGTGGCAGTAACAGCCCGCGTCGCGGGCTGTTAGGGCGCCCTACTGATTGACCGGTGACTTCGGGTCAAGCAACAAGGCCATCAGGTGCTTGAGCTGGGCTTCGTCGAGCATCTTGCCGTGGCCGAACCGCGGCATGCCCGAACAGGCGTTGTAGGCCTTGGCGTTGTACAGCTTGCCCCAGGTGTACTCAACGATGGGCCGGGCCGCCACGCTGGCCGGGTCGGCCACGCCGCGAATCTTGCCGTACTGGTACAGGCTGGGGCCGATGGTGCCGAACGAGATTTCGGCCTTGGCGATCTGGTGGCAGTTGTAGCAGTTGCCGCCGTTGGCGCTGGTGGCAGCAGAGGCGTCGCTCCAGGTCATGCCGCGGCCGTTTTGCGCCAGCTTTTCGCCTTCGCGCCAGTCGCCGATGAAGGCGCCGTCAGCGGGCAATTTCACCGTGGCCAGGTTGGCCGCTTCGATGGCCTTGCTGCGCGCCTCGGGCAGGTCTTTGCCTTGCGACGCCGAGCATTCGGCGTTCGAGGCGTCTTGCTCCAAACGCTCGACCTTGGCAATGCCCTGGTCGCGGAACGAGGCCTTCATCATGTCGGCCATCAGTGCGTCGTAGTTGGGTGGTGGCGCGACAGCCGCACAGCCGGCCAGCACCAGTAGCGCGGCGGTGATCAAACCGAGTTTTGTCTTGGTCATTTGAATCGCCCTTTAGCGTTTGAGCGCAGGCGCGACCGACAGCGCACCCTGGGCGTTGACGCCCATGTAGGCCGACAGCGCGATCGTCACGTCTGACGCATAGCCGGGGAACGGAAAGCGCTGCTGGCGGAAGCAATCGGTGAGCCGGCGCTGCATGCCCCACATCTCGCCGCTGCTCACGCGGTAGGCGGGCCAGGCGGCGTAGCCGATGCCGTCGCCGGGGTTCTTGGTCAGTTCGGGCAGGTCTTGCATGCGGATGCGCTTGCCCGGCTCGCTGTGACACGACGCGCATGAAAAGTCGTACGGCCCGGCGCGGTAGAAGAAGGCGCGCTTGCCGAGTTCAGCCATCTTGCGTTCTTCGGCATGGCCTTGCGGCAGGTTGAACTTCAGGCCACGCGACTGGGCCGAAATCCAGGCCACATAGCCTTCGATGTTGGCTTGCTCGCCGCGGCCGAAGGGCGTGTTGGCGATCTCCGCGGCATTGAAGCCCTGCAAGGTTTCCATGCAGGTCAACAGGCGTGACTCCAGATCTTGCACCCGCTTGGTGTCAGGAAAATAGCGCGGCAACTCGACAAAGGCGCCCTTCACCACGCCCGGCCCCTTGCCCAGATCGCAGCGTTCGAGCGAGGCGTTCTTCGGCCCGCGCTTTTGCGCCCACAAGGCCTCGCCCTTGGCTTCGAACAATTCGGCGGGGTTGCCGTCTTCGAGCATCTTGCGGTATTCGGCGATGCCATCGGCGGCCGATTTGGTTTGCGCCGCGGCTGCCATCGTCAGCAGCAGTGCACTCGCCAGCAGGATTGGTTTTTTCATGCGCTTGCGTCCGTGTGTGGCGTGGGCAGGTTCAGGAAACGACGGCCTCATCGGTGCGTTTCTCTCCCTTGTTGTCGACCCAGCTCACGCTGATCTTGTCGCCCGCCTTGGCGCCTTTGACCACGAACTGCATGAACGGGTTCTTCGACACCGCCGCGCCCCACTGCGCCGTCATCACCGTCTTGCCGTTGTGTTGCGCTGTCACGTCCTGGATGTGCCAGGCCGGAATGACCTTGCCGGCGGCATCTTTGCGCAGGCCGGTTTCCATTTCGTGGCTCATCAGCACACGCACGGTGGCCTTGTCGCCTGCAACTTGTGCGCGGATGCGCATCGGATCTGCCATGTTGATCTCCTGATATAACGTTTGATTTCAGCCGCCGCAACCACCCAGCGTGACTTTGACTTCTTTTTGCGCAAACAGCACCTTGCCGTCGTTCATGATGGCCACGGCATAGACGTTCGACGACTGGCCCATCTTCACGCGCGTGGAGATGTTGGCGTCGATGGCGTCGGTGACGTCGAACATGGCGGCCAGCATCGCCGGGTTCTTTTCCACCAACAGAAGCAAGCGCTTCACGCCCGGTAGCGTGCTGGCCGCACCAATGGGCACCACGGCGCCGTTTTCGGCGATGTCCGGGCCGGTGATGGACACGTCCTTGCTCTCTGCAGGTGTGCCAGCGCCAAGGGCCTTCATCAGTTCCGGCATGGTCTTGGCGGCAAAGGCAGCGGCGTTGTAGCCCGCGGCTTGCGCGTGCGCCAGCCCGGGCGCAAGGCCCAAGGCAGCCAGCATCGCCGCGACCGTGGCCGTATGGGAAAGCATCTCTCGACGGGTTTGCATATCGATCTCCTGGATATGAATATCGTAATGTTTAACTGCGCGGCTCCGGAAACGGATGACGTCGTTTCCCCTGCCTACCTACGGTTTGCTCATGCCTTGCGCCAGCCATTGCGCAATCGACTTGGCGTCGGCCTCACTCAGTGCCTGCGGCGGCATGGGCATCGTGCCCCAGACGCCCGAGCCACCGGCCTTGATCTTGGCGGCGAGGTACGCCACCGCATCGGCACGGCTGGCGTGCATTTTGGATATGTCGCGCAAGCTGGGGCCAATCAGCTTGTTTTCCAGGCCGTGACAGGCCATGCAACCGTGCTGGCGTGTCAAGGCCGTGGCCGCGGCGGCACCCGGCGCCGCCACCTTGGCGCCAGCAGCAGCCGGTGCGGGCGCGGCGGTTGCGGCGGCTGGCAGCGTTGGCGTTGCCGTCTCCGGCCGGGTGGTGTCGGCGCCGTGCTGTGCACCGACGACACGGTTCTGCTCGGCCAGGTTGCCGTGGGAGTCGCGCGCAAATTCGGGCAGGAACGACGCCAAGGTAGCCGGCCCCGCACAGCCTTTCATGCAGGCCACCGCCTTCACGTCGGGCTTGCGTTGGCCCAGGCTGGAACCTGGCCACAGCGAATGATCGGTGGTGGTGCCATGGCGGTTGGGCACGCGCTTCTGCACCTCGGCCATGTTCTGGTCGCTGAGCGTGAAGTCGCTGGGCAGCACATCGGCCATGTTGAGGATGTAGGCCGTGACGGCATAGACCTCTTCAACCGAGAGCGACTTCGGTTGCGCCCACGGCATCGCCCGGTTGATGTAGTCCCACAGCGTGGACACGCTGGACAACTTCATCAGCGTGGTGCGCCCCGGGTACGCCGGGTCGTTCAGCCGCGCGACACGGCCAAGCTTGATGTCGGCCTGGGTCGTGCCGCCGACGATCGGGCTGAAGAACTCGTTGCTTTCGCCGAACACGCCGTGGCACGACGCGCATTTGCTTTCCCACACTGCCATGCCCTTGGCCACCGTGCCGGCGCCCTTGGGCAGGCCTTTAAAGTCGGGCCGCACATCAATGTCCCAGGCCGCCACTTCCTTGGGCGTGGCCGCGCGGCCCACGCCGGGGTAGGCGGCGTTCTGTGCTTGAGCCTGAGCCGGAATTGCCGCCAGCAGCAGCCCGGCCAGCGCGAAATCACGCCAACTGAACATTCTTCACCTCGCCGCTGTCTTGCACGAGCCAGGTCTGGATGGCATGGTTGTGATAGATCGAGCGCGAGCCGCGCACCGCGCGCAGTTGCTGGTAGCTCGGTTGCACATAGCCCGTGTCGTCAGTGGCGCGGCTTTGCACCAGGGCGGCCTTGCCGTCCCAGACCCAGTCGATGTTGAAGCGCGTGAGGCACTTGCCCAGCACCGGGCTTTCCAGCCGCGCCGTGCGCCAGTTGCGCCCACCGTCGACCGACACATCCACGCGCTTGACCTTGCCGCGGCCCGACCAGGCCAGCCCGCTGATGTTGTAGAAGCCCTGGTCGAGCAGCACCTGGCCGCCCGAAGGCGTGGTGATCACGCTCTTGCATTCCTGCGTGCTGGTGTACTGGCGGTGCAGGCCGCCGGGCATCAGATCGAGGTAGTGCAGGGCTTCGTCCTTGGTGCCATAGGGCTGGTCGCCCACTTCAATGCGGCGCAAGTACTTGACCCAGCTCACCCCCTGCACGCCCGGCACCACCAGGCGCAGCGGGTAGCCCTGCTCGGGGCGCAGCATTTCGCCGTTCTGGCCATAGGCGACGAAGACCTCGCCGCTTTCCACCAACTCCATGGGCACGGTGCGCGTCAACGAAGACCCATCGGCGCCCTCGCCGAGCACGAAGCGCGCGCGTTTGTAATCGACCCCCGCCATGTCTAGCAGCACCTTCAACGGCACACCGGTGAATTCACTGCAACTCAGCATGCCATGGCTGTACTGGCAGGTTGGCACCGCCACGTTGCCCCACTCCATGCCCGTGTTGGCGCCGCATTCAATGAAGTGAAAGCGGCTCACCGAGGGCAGGCGCATCAGCTCGTCCATGGTGAAGACCATCGGGCGGCGCATGATCCTGGCGTCAGACCCATTGAGAATCAAACGGTGCTTGGACGGGTCGATGTCCCACCAGCCCTGGTGGTGGCGCTCGAAGTGCAGGCCGCTGGGTGTGACGATGCCGAACAGCGACTGCAGCGGCGCGAACGACACCGAAGACTGCGTGGTTTGCGTCAACCCCGGGCTGCGGCGGCGCTGCACGTTGCCTTCGTACTGCGACGGCTTGCCGTAGCCCAGCGTGGCCACGGGCTGGCCCAGGCCCAGGCTGTGTTCGGGCAGTTCGAGGATGTTGGCGTCGCCCCCTGACGCCGGCACGGGGTTGCCGGCGCCCCGGGCCAGCGGCGCTGCTGCAGCGGCACCCGCTGCACCCGCGGCTGCGAAGGCGCTGCGCAAAAAGTCGCGCCGGCCCTGCTTGCCTTCAGCAAGGACCTGGCGCACGCCGGCCGCGTCGATGAAGTTTTCCGGCGCTTTGAGCAAGCGCCCAGCGGCTGGGGCAGCGCGGTTCATTGCGCCTCCTGGTGAGGACTGCGGTCAACCTCACTGGCGCGCGAGCCGCGGGCCGTTGAACCATTAATCCATTTATCCATGCACGCGCATATTAGATGATAAGGAATTTTCAAACATAAGCGCAAACCCTTGGCGCCGTTCATGAACCGAACCGCCACGCCGGGGTTCAGAACCGGGCATGGCCTTGGCTGTTGTCGCTATACGATCGCTGCGCACCGGCATGCGATGCATGCGCTGAACAAGTACGCGCACCCATGAATTCGAAGCGTCTCGGGTCAGGAAGACACGCCCCTCCCACGCCACCCACCTGGGTGCCCGTTTGATGCGCCTGCGCGCCGCGGGGTTGGCGCTGCCGCTGCTGTGGCTGGCCACCTCGGCACAGGCCGCAGCAACCGTGCCGGCCGGCACGCCCTGGTGGGTGTGGCCAGCCGCGCTGTTCGTGGCCTGCTTTCTGATGGGCATCGTGGCCGTGCCTGCGGGCATTGGCGGCGGCACCTTGTTCGTGCCCATCGTCAGCGGCTTCTTTCCCTTTCACCTCGACTTCGTGCGTGGCGCTGGCCTGATGGTGGCGCTGGCCAGCGCGCTGGCCGCCGGGCCCGTGCTGCTGCGCGGCGGCCTGGGCAGCCTGCGCCTGGCGCTGCCGCTGGCGCTGCTGGCGTCCGCCAGTTCCATCGCCGGCGCATTGCTTGGCTTGGCGCTGCCGGCCGCAGCGGTGCAAACCGCGCTGGGCGTGATCGTGCTGGGCATCGTGGCGCTGATGCTGACGGCGCGCAAATCGGAATTCCCGGTGGTCGAGAGGCCCGATGCGCTGGCGTCGGCGCTGGCCATGAACGGCGTTTTCTACGATCGTGCCGCGGGCCGGCGCGTTGATTGGCAGGTGCACCGCACGCCGCTCGGGCTGGCCGTGTTCCTGTTGATTGGTGTGTTAGCCGGCCTGTTCGGCATCGGCGCAGGTTGGGCCAACGTGCCGGCACTGAACCTGCTGATGGGCGCCCCGCTCAAGGTGGCCGCCGGCAGCTCGGGGCTGGTGCTGTCGCTCGTCGACTCAGCGGCCGCCTGGGTCTACATCAACCAAGGCGCGGTGCTGCCGCTGATCGCCGTGCCATCGGTGGTGGGGATGATGCTGGGCGCGCGCATCGGCGCACGCCTGCTGCATGTGCTGCCCGGCCTGATGATCCGCCGCCTGGTGATCGTGCTGCTGCTGTTCGCCGGGCTGCGTGCGTTGCTCAAGGGGTTGGGATGGTGGAATTGAAATCGCCCGCGCCGCCCGGGGCCAATGCGGCGCTTGCAGCCGAGCAGCCGCCCGAGCAAATGCGTTATGCCATGTGGCTCGACTGGGGCACGCGCCTGGGTGCGCTGGTGCTGGTGCTCAGCTTCGCCGCCTACCTGTCGGGTTGGTTGCCGCCGCGCCTGTCGGTGCACGAACTGGCGGCACTGTGGCACCTGCCGGCGAACAAATTCACGCAGCGCACCGGCACACCGCAGGGCTGGGCGTGGCTGGCCCATCTGCACCAGGGCGACCTGGCCGGCCTGCTGGGCATCGCGCTGCTGGCGGCTTGCTCGATGCCGTGCCTGTTGGCGCTGGTGCCGCTGTACCTGCGCCGGGGTGACCGCGCCTATGCGGCAATTTGCTTGGCTCAAATCGCAGTGCTGCTGCTGGCCGCATCGGGCCTGTTGCGTGCGAGCCATTGAGCGCCATGTCATGAGTACTGTCTTCACCCGCCCGCTGCTCGCCACCGAGCACACCGATTTCGACAGCGGCGCCGAAGCCCTCGCACTGGCGCTGGCGCGCACCTGCGCCGCACCGCTGGCCATCGTGTTGCCGCTGTTCAGCAACCCTGAATACGAGGAGATCGCGCCGCAACTCGCGCAGCGCGCCGAGACCCAAGCCGCCGCCAAATTGCAGGCGCTGCGCGAAATGGCACAGGCGGCCGGCGTCGCGGCCGAGTTGCGCGCACGCCGCGGCCCCGAGCCCTACCGCGAGATCGTCGACGAAGCCGGCGAGCGCGGCAGCACGCTGATCGTCATCCGCCGGCGCGGCCAGCGTGGCCTGCTGGCCAACCTGCTGCTCGGCGAGATGGTGCGCAACGTGGTGGCCCATGCACCGTGCAGCGTGCTGGTCACGCCACGCGGGGCGCCGCTGTGGCGCCAGCGCGTGCTGGTGGCCATCGACCCGCAAGGCGCTGATCTGGCACCAGTGGGCATCGCGGCCGCCGCCGCGGCGCTGTGCGCGTTGCCGCTGTCGGTGCTGTGTGTGGCCGGGCCGGCGCTCGACGCCCTGCAGCAGGCCGAACAGACGCTGCAAGCAGCCTGTTCAGCCGCACGCGAGTTCGGCGTGCCGGTCGATGGCGTGGTGCGCAGCGGCCGGCCGCATGAGCAGATCGTTGCGCTGGCCAAGCAAGCCGGTGCCGACTTGCTGGTGATCGGCCGCCGCGGCGACGACGACAGTTTGTCGCGCGCCTGGCTCGGCGGTGTGGCGCAAAAGGTGATCGGGCTGGCGCAGGTGCCGGTGCTCGTATGCGTCACGGATACGCTGTCCACCAACGCAGACACAGACACAGCAACAGACACATGAGCGACGCCCTCAACTTTCTCGTCAAGGCCCGGCCCGAGGCGATGGCGCATTACTTCAGCTTCCTGAAGGATTGCGGCAAACACCTCGACCCGAAGACGCGCGACCTGATCTCGCTGATCACCAAGGTGCATGCGCAAACCGAGCGTGGCTTTCGCCAGTACCTCAAGCGCGCGCTGCGCGACGGCTGCACGCCGGCCGAGGTGCTGGATGCGCTGTTGATGGCCTTTCCGGCGCTGGGCCTGGCCAAGATCGTGTGGGCCGTGGACATCATCCTGGCGCTGCAATTGCCGGGCTTCGACCCGGCGGCGCTGGGCCAGCCGGGCGCTGGCGAAGCTGCGAGTGCATGGCACGACGTGATGGCCATCGCTGACCTTGCCCCAGGTGACACAGCGCGCATTGAATGCAACGGCCGCAGCCTGTTCGTGCACCACGGCGCCGACGGCTGGAAAGTGTTCGACAGCGTCTGCCCGCACCAGGCCACCGACATCCCGCAGCTGGCACTCAGTGGCGCCACGCTGGTGTGCCCGAAGCACGGCTGGACTTTCGACATCCGCACCGGGCAATGCACGGCCCATGGCGATGCGCCGCTCAAGCAGTGGGACAGCAAGGTCGAGAACGGCCGGCTGCTGGCCCGCTGGTGATCGCGCCTGACGTTTAACTTCTGGGCTGACAGGCCGGTGCGGCTTGCGTGCCGCCGGGTGCTAGCTCTGCAAGCGCCCGATCAAACTTCGCCGCGCCTCGAACAACGCGGCGCCATTTCAGGCGGCGCGATCGGGGCACGAATGGGCGCCTGGCCCCGTTGCGCCTTGCAATTTCTTCCAGGCCTGAAAACCACCCGCCACCGACAACGCCTTGGGGTACCCCAGCGAACGCAACAGGGCGGCCGCGGTAACGCTGCGCCGGCCGCTGTTGCAGATGCACAGCAGCAGGTTGTCGCGCGCGTGGTGCAACTGATTGATCATCGTGAAAGAGGTCTGCGCGTCGACCGCCTTGGGCTGGCCGGCGTCCAGGATCTCCTGCTCATCGTCGCTCAAGGTGTGGCCGAGCATGCGCTTGATCTCGAACATCGGGATGTGCACGGTGTCGGGGATGGCGCCCTTCATCTCGATCTCGAACGATTGGCGGATATCGATCATGGTCGCCAGCCCGAGCTGACACAGCTCCAGCGCGCTGGCCAGGGTGATCTCCAGTTTGTCGCGCTCGTTCACGAGCACAGGCACATCAGCATTCATGTTTTTCACCCGATGACAGTGAGCGCTGCATTCCGGCATTGCTGCCAGAGCGGCAACCAGCCATGCAACCGCGGCATTGATGCGCGCCGCAGTTGTGCGCGTGCGCAAGACTTGACTGCGCGCAAGCTGCGCTCACGACCGCGGCGACATTGTATGAATCTGCGTTGCGGCAACTGGGCAGCTTGCTGGCAAATTCGCGCTGGTCGGGTGCCGGGTCGTGGCGCGAACCAGGCCTGAAGGAGCCGGGAGCCGGTTTACATCCCGAGTCGCTGCAGGTCGTCGAGATCGGCTCGCCGTTGCGTGACTCGCCGCTCGTAGCTTGCCTGGTTCTTGCTGCACACCAGCACATGGGGGCTGCCCTTGCGTTCCGTGATGCAGTCGACATCGTGTCGGCCCTGGCGGATCGAGTCCTCGACATGGCTGCGATCAGCTTCGCGCGCCTTGAAGCGCCAGACCTCCTGGCTGGCGCTTTGCAGGAAGCGGCTCAGGCTTTGGCAGTGCTCGCAGTGGCAGCTCATTTGGGCATCACGCTGCCAGTCGGCCGGCGGCGCCAGGTCCAGCGACACCCGCATTTGCAGATGGGCCAGGGCCGCCGCTCGCAGCCGCTGGCCGGCCGGCAGGTTCAGCAGCGCTGGCCGCTCGGCCACGCGGCGCAGCGCCGGAACGATGACGGCGTCCAGGCCGTAGGTCTTGGGCCAGGCCAGCCAATACGTCACGGCCTGATCGGCGAGATCGGCGAGGTCGGCCCGGTCAGCGTGGACCAGCGCGCGCAGCGTATCGTGAACCACCGCAGCGTCGGCCCGCTCGCGGCGCCAGGCATCGGACTGCGCCTTGGGCCGCGCTGGGTCGCCCGGCATCGCATCGAGCAGCACCCTGGCCGCGCCCAGCAACTCGCCCCGCCAGGCCGGGACGGCACTGGCGCGAGCCAGCAAGTTGGCGCAGCCGCCGATGTGCAAGTCGGCGTTGGCCTGCACCATCGCCTGCAGCAGTGGGCCCACACGCGGCGCCGCCAGCAGCTTCAGCGCCTGCACGATGGCCGCGTTGTCCCCCGCCGCATAGGCACCGGCGGCGGCGACGCCGGCCAGCATGGCGTCGATCTGTTCGCGATCGTGCAGGCGCACCAGATGGGTCAGCACCACCGCCAAGGCGCTGCGCCCTTCGTGCGCGCTGGCTGTCGCCTGCGCCGGCCAGCAGGTGAGCATCTGCCCGACCAACGCATGGGCCTCGCGCCACGTTGCGCTGCCCGGCTCGGCGCCCTCGGCGACCCACCCTGCCACCAGGCCGTCCAGAGTGGGCAGCGAGGCACCGAAACCGGCGCGAGCCAACATCTCCAACTTTCGCGACTGCGGCCATAGCACCAGCGCCGCAAGCTGGTAGCTGCGCTCGAACGAGGCACCCTCGTTGCCGGTGGCCTCTTCGAAATGCTGCTCGTCGGGGTCCATGTCGATCAGCGCATCGCCGGGGCAGACCTCGGCGTCGGTGAAGGGCAAGGTGCCCAGCATCGCGATGCCGCCGTCGGGTCGGCTCCAATGCGCCACGGTCAGTGAGCGCTCGATGACCTCACCGACCTCGAACCCGTCGCCGCTGTCGTCGTCATCATCGTCATCATCATCGTGATAGCGCCGGTGGTGCCGCGAACCCGAATAGCCGCTGTACTCGGCGGAGCCGCTCTCTTCGATGCGCAGCAGCGCCGCGTGCAGATCGCAAACCGCATCACGCGCGGCGGCCGCCAGCACGCCGGCAGCTGCGGCGTCGGCGCCCTTGAGTGCGGCGAACGACAACTCGGCCGGCGTGTAGGCATGTTCAAGGGGGTAGACCAGCTTGCTCGGCCGGTCTTCGCTCGCCGACGCCGGTTCATCGCACCAGCGGCGCAGCAACTGGCCGAGCGCGGCCGTCTCGCGCTCGTATGACGGCGGGCGAGGCAAACGGCCCTTGCCATTGCGCAGCAGGTTGTAGACCAGCACGAGCCGGCACCCCAAGGTGACGGGCAACACCTCATGCACGCAGTCGGCGTAGAAGGCGGCCCAGGCAAGCTCCGAGAAGTCGGTGTTGCGCAGTTCGAGTCGCACTTCGCGCTCGCGGTGGCGCACCACCAACTCGCCGCCGGCATGCAGCGACGGCAGGGCGACGATCAGCGTGGCGAACATCCCCGCCGACTTTTCGGTGTCGCGGTGGCTGACGAAGAAGCTGCCCTCGTCGTAGACCAGCAGCTTGTACAGCTCGGGCACCACGGCGGCGTCGACGCCCAGGCCGGTGGCCGCGCGTTCGACCACGCTGGCCAGCATCTCGGGCCACTGCTTGCCTGCGATGCTCACGCGATCGGCACCGATCTGCCAGCTCCGGCGCACGGCGGTGTCGACCAGCGTTTTGCCACCGCGGCCATAGGGGGCACGCTCGGCCACCGCGATCAGCTGCGCGGCCTGTGCCGGCAGCAGCGGCAAGGCGATCGGGCCGACGCCGTCAACCTCGATCAGCGGCACATGCAGCGGGCAGTTGCCAGCAGCGCAGAAGTCGCCCGGCGTGCGCACGGTTCGCAAAACATCGGCCAGCGCGTCGTTGATCGAATCCATGATCGATTCCCTCCAGCCCAGTAGTGTGCCCGGCGCTGGGCCTGCTGCGCCACCCAACGGGCCAGCGTTCAGCCTGGGGCGTCGCAAGGCCGCCCGGCCATCGTGCGCGCGGTGTGCTGGCAGCTCTGCACAGCCACGCCGACAAGGCGTGGCCTGGTCAAGCCACTCGTACCGTATCCACCAACAACAACGGCCCCGAAGGGCCGTTGCGTGGGGTGTTACCTGGGGTGGCTGATGGAGATTGAAAGGCAGGGCCAAGTTATTGTCGCCATTGCGGAAACCATCGCGGGTGCATCTACTGTTCCCCCGCATGTTCCCCCACTGCAGCAACGCTGAAATCATATCGCCGATTCGGGTCC
>JAYUQE010000562.1:0-2536 GCA_043756905.1 Burkholderiales bacterium
CTTTTCCACGCTCATCTTGTAGTCAAAGCCATGGGCGATGAGGTATTCGCTCATCTCCTTGCGGCCACCCAGCTCGTCGATGAAGGTTTGATCCAGCCAAGGTTTGTAGATCTTCAACTCGGGGTTGGCCAGCAGGCCGTAGCGGTAGAAGCGCTCGATGTCGTTGCCCTTGTAGGTGGAACCGTCGCCCCAGATGTTCACGCCGTCGTCACGCATCGCCACCACCAGCGCGGTGCCGGTGACGGCGCGGCCCAGCGGCGTGGTGTTGAAGTAAGTGGCCCCGGCGGTGCTGATGTGAAAGGCGCTGCACTGGATGGCGGCCAGGCCTTCGGCCACGAGCTGGGCGCGGCAATCGATCAGTCTTGCAAGGTCAGCGCCATAGGCCAGGGCCTTGCGCGGAATGTCGTCGTAATCGCTCTCGTCGGGCTGGCCCAGGTTTGCCGTGTAGGCGCAGGGAATGGCGCCCTTGGCGCGCATCCAGTGCACGGCGGCAGAGGTGTCCAGCCCGCCCGAAAATGCGATGCCCACGCGCTGGCCGGCGGGCAGGTGTTGAAGGATGTTGGCGCTCAAGATGGGGCTCACTAAAGTTTGCGGTGACTTATTCGAAGGGGCGCGATTTTGTCACTGCACCGCGGCGCTGGGCCGCTGGCCCACGCGCTCGCGCCACGCGGCCAGGTGCACCAGGCCTTCATCAGCGGGCTTGTACTTCAACAGGCCGCGGCCAAAGTCGAGCGCGCACAGGGCGGTGATGTCGGCAATGGTGAAGCGTTCACCCGCCAGGTAGGGTTGACGGGCCAGCACGGTGTTGAACCAGGCCGCCGCCTCGCGAAACTTGTGCGCCTGGGCCTTGCCGAAATCCGCGAACTGGGGCTTTTCCAGCGCCGCCAGCCCCGGGTGGGTGTGGCGGATGGCCAGCGCGATGCCGCTGAACAGGTACAGCTCCACTTGCCGATCTACCATTTCGATGAAGGCGCGCTCCTCGCTGCTGCGGCCCATCAGGTTGGGCTCGGGGGTCAGGCCTTCGAGGTAGGTGCAGATGGCGCGCGATTCGCTCAAGCTGCGGCCGTCGTCCAGCTCCAGCACTGGCACCTTGGCCAGCGGGCTCCTGGCCAGGTGATCGTCGCTGTGGTGGGCCTGCGCATTGAGATCCACGTTCACCAGCTCGATGCCGGTGATGCCCTTTTCGGCCATGAAGATGGTGACGCGGCGCGGGTTGGGCGCGCGGGTGGCGACATACAGTTTCATGATGGTGATCGCAATCGTTAGTTAGCGTTAAACAGGCGGCCAACCCTGGTGCACGAACTCGGCCTGGCCGGCGGTTTCAATGGTGCCCGGCCGCGCCGCGCGCACCAGGCTGATGGCCGCCTCGGGCGCCAGGCCGCCTACTTCCACCAGCAGCCGCGCTACCAGCATGCCGGTGCGCCCCAGCCCGGCGGCGCAGTGCACCAGCACCGGCTGGCCGCGTTGCAGCGCCGCCACCAGGGCCGGGCGCTGGCGGTGCCAGGCGGCCAGCGTGGTGGCGTCGGGCGTGCGCATGTCGGCAATCGGCACATGCCACCAGCCCAGGCCTGCGCCGGCCACGGCCGCCGCAAAACCCGGCACGCCGAGGGCGGCGAATTCATGCGCCTGCACCAGGCTGAGCACATGCTGCGCGCCCCATTGGCGAATGGCTTGCAGGTCGGCGCCCAGGTCGCGCGGCGTGGTCTGGCCCAGCGCGTTCCAGCCGCAGCGCCCGGGGCAATGGCTCATGCCCAGCCGCGCCGGGCCCAGCACCACCTCGTTGATCACCAGCGGCTTCAATTCAACCTAGAAACGGTAGTTGGACGGGCCCGAGTGGGCTGTGATGCGGTGCGCTGGCAAGACGCGACGACGACGCGGGCTCATGCCCGCTAGACCGAGCCCGGACACAAACAGTCCTGAGGACTGTTTGTGCCTGGCGAGGGCCAGGGCCTCCGCGCCCTGGCTGAGCAACGCCGCCAGCGTGCCGCAGCGCGGCTCAATCGGGCACGTAGCGCTGCCACCCAAGACGTGAAGGTTGTCGTGGGAACAAAGGTCAATCTTCATGAGCTATCCCCCGCGGAGGTAAGCGGTCAACTGCCGTGTCTAGGTTCAGGCGCCGCCAATGCCCGGCGGGCTCGTGCGCCACGCGCGCTTCGTCGCGCAGCTTGTAGAGGTGGGCCTGCAAGCTGCGCAAGGCCATGGCGTGCAGCTTGGGCGGCACATCGGCATACACCGTGGCCAGCACGGTTTCAATCGGCTGGGCGTCTTCGCGCAGCGCCGCCACCACCTTGGCTTCGCGCGCCAGGCGGTGGTCGATGATGCGCTGCATGGCCACTTTGGGCTGCGGCATCAGGAAGCCATGACCGGGGGCGAGCCAGTCAAGATCGAGATGCATCAGTTCGCGCAGCGAGGCGATGTAGGCCGCCATGTCGCCGTCGGGCGGGTTGATGACCACCGTGCTGCCCTGCATCACATGGTCGCCAGTGAAGAGGGTCTTTTCTTCTTCGAGCAGATAACAGAGGTGGTTCGATGCATG
>JAYUQE010000563.1:0-6655 GCA_043756905.1 Burkholderiales bacterium
AGGCCGGCGCCAGGCGCGCCAGGGCGGCCTGGTAGGGCAGCGGCAGGTTCAGCGCGCGCAGGCCCTGGAAGCTCAGGCCGATGGCCAGTTCAACCGCGCCGGCGCCGCCATCGCCAGCCAGCGCCGGGGCATGCTCGCGCGCCAGCTCGTTGACGAAGTACTTAGCCACCCCGCTGCGCGGAAACTGCAAGATTAAGTGGCGCACGCAGGTCGCGTGAGGCTGGCGCACCACCAGACGTTGCGGCGCGTTCATGACCCCTGCTCCTGGCGCACCGCCCGGCACAGATCGGGCACTTCGCCCAACGGGTAGGCCGAATAGAAATAGCCGGCCACGGGCGCCTGGTTGTACTGGCGGATGGTGTTGACGAAGTCGTTGGGATAGTCGGCCACCGGCAGGCGCGGCGCGCCGTCGATGGACTCAAACAAGAGGTCGAACAGGTCATCGACCTTGAGCGCGAAATGCATGACGTAGGCGTCGAAGTCGCCGTCATACACCGTGTGCAGGGCCAGCTTGGTATCGCCTTCGAGCAGCTCGAACCAGGCGAAGTGCACATGGCGCGCTTCGTTCAGCGCCTGGGTGATGCGCGGCGCGCCGTCTTGAATGATGCGGCGCAGCCGCGCTGCGTTTTCGGCCACCGGGCTCTTGATGCGCATCACCACATTCAGCGGCTGTTGCGCCAGGCGCTTTTCGCGCTTGTATTGCAGCCGGTAGCGTTCGCAGCCAAAGCCCCAGCGCTTTTCCAGCCGTTTGGGCTCGCCGGTCTGCGGGTCGAGCAGTTGCGCCAGGCCGGGCAGGCGCAGCACATCACCCACCACGCGGCGCACCAGCGCGCGGGCCAGGTGGTTGCCCAGGCACCAGTGCGCTGCGCCGATGTCTTGCCCGCCAAAGACCAGCGGGTCTTCGGGCCACTGCTTGGGCTGATAGGGGCACACGCCGGGGCTGGCGCGCGTGCCCGCACCCATGGCCAGGATGCATTCCTGGCCAGCGTTCACCACACGCCCCGACGGCAGCCGCGTGCGCAGCACCGCGCGGCGTGGCAAGAAGGCCGCGGGCGGGTTGCGGCTGAGCGCGGCGCGCATGGCAGCGTCGACAAACTGCTCGCGCTTCGCTTCGTCCAGCCCGGCGAAGCTTGACCAGGTGCTGGCATCGTGGTTGAAGACATGGTCGACCGTAATGCACACGCTGGCCTGGATGTTGCCCATGATCCCGGCCATGGCGCCGACCACCACCACCGCCATCTCGTCGCCGCTCAAAGCGCTGTGCTGGCTGCCCAGCCGCTGCATCACCGGCGTGAGGCCCGACAGGCCGAGCTGCGACAGCGGCTGCACGCCCTTGGGCAGCGCGTCGCGCTCGCGCCGCGGGTCGAACGGCCCGCTGGGCAGCACCGGGTAGCGCACCAGATGTTGATAGTCGTTGATCAGCTCGGCGCTGCGCGCCAGCAGCCGCGCCATGGCTTCCTTCGCGGCGGGAATGGCCAGCGGCTCGCTGACGAAATGGCGCCCCAGCATCTGGTAGTTCAAGGCGCGGTAGACCTTGCGCAGCGCGTCTTCCAGCGCCGGCATGTCGCGCGCCGCGTAGCCAAACAGCAGGCTGCACAGGCGCAGCGCCGCGGCCTCGGCCAGCACGGCCAGGTCGAACTGCCGGGCGCCCAGGAAGGCGGCCGCGGCTTGTTGCATGGCCTGCGCGGCGAGCTTGTCGATGAGCAGGCCGTCAGCCGGACCGGGCAGCGCGGCAATGAGCGCCTGGCGCTGCGCGGCGTGCGCGTCACCGGGCGCCAGCGCCAGCATGAACGAGCCCGTGCCCAGCACGCTGTAGGGAATGTTGCTGAAGGCCTGGGTGTCGCGCAGCACCTGCTCGATGTCGGCGCGCTCGGTGATCAACGCCACCAGGCTGTGGCCGGCCGGGCGCTGCGTGCCAAGGGGTGGGGCGGGGTCGTCTTCGACATGCGCGCGGCTGGCAAAGACCAGTGCGTGCTGCTGGCCGGCCAGCGCGTCATACAGCGCGCGGCGGTCAGCGTCGTCGCACAACCAGTCGAACAGGATGCGGTTGCTTTCGAACGCGGTCTGCTGCGCGGGCTGGTATTCGTTGAAGTTGAACGCTCTGCGCTCGGACATGGTGCTCCCCCTTGGTCACTCGTTTCATGCTTGTCATGTTTGTTCTGCCAGTTGCCGCCAGGCGGCCTGCAACTCGGTGTTGTGCGGCTCGTCGGGCAGTTCGGCGAGCCGGGCCTGCAGGCGCTGGCGGTCTTGCGCCACCTGCGCCGCGCCGCGGGCACAGCGCAGCAAGGCCTGCGCGCTGCGCAGCGCGAACATGCGCTTGCCCTGTTGCAAGGCCAGCGCGTGGGCCTGCGTGAACGCCTGCCGTGCCGGCGTGCGGTGCGCCGCAGCCGGCCCGGCTTGCTGCAAGTGGGCCTGGCCGGTGAGGCGCAACACCTCGGCCAGGTGGTACAGCTCGTTGTTCTGGCGCGCCGTGGCTTCAGCTTGCGCCAACAAGCCCAACGCCGCGGCGTGGTCGCCGGCCAGCATCAGGCCTTCGGCCTGCAACGCCAGGTACAGCGGGCGCGTCACCACCGCGCCGGTGGCCACCCAGCTGGCGTAGGCCTGGGCCATTTCGCGCAAGCCGCCGGCCACGTCGCCCAGCGCCGCCTGGCAGCGCCCGCGCATCATGTGGGCATGCGCGGCCCAGACGGCAAAGCCGCCTTCTTCACAGATGGCGATGGCCTGGTCGGCCTGGCGCAACCCGGCCGCGGCCTCGCCCATGAACAGGTGCAGGCTGGCAGCAAAGCCGTGCGCCTCGCCCTGGCTGAACGGGTGCTTGAGTTCGCCGGCCAGGGCCAGGGCGTGGGCCACGCGCTGCAATGCCAAGGCGACTTCGCCGCGTTCCCACAAGCCCCAGGCCGAATAGCACAGGCACATGACGGCCGGGTCTTGCAGCGCCCCGGGCTTGAACATCGTGGCCTGGTAGCGCTGCAAGCAGCCGTCCATCAGGCTCAGCGCGGCGGGCAGGTCGCCCTGGTGCCAGCGCACGTTGGCGCGCGCCCAGTCGGTTTGAATGGCTTGCAGCACATCGCCCGAGCCGGCGCGTGCGGCTTCATCGGCCAGGGCCAGGGCGCGCTCGAAATCGGCGCGCATGAAGTAGTAGCCCTCCAGGCCCAGGCCGACTCGCACGCGCACCGCCGCATCACCCAGCGCGGTGCACAGCTCGCCAGCGCGCAGGTAGGCGGTCTCGACCTGCGCCGCGCCGTAGCCTTCAACGGCGATGTGGCGCGCGGCCAGCAGCAACTGCAGGCGCAGCTCGCAGCGCTGGTGATCGGGTTGCTGCGGCAGTTGGGCGGCCAGCTCAAGGCCGCGGCGGGCGAGTTTGATGGCCTCGTGGTGCGCCGAGCGCGCCGCGGCCCAGCGCGCTGCGGCCTCATAAGCCTGCAAGGCCGGCCAGGCCAGGCCGGCCTGCGCCAGGTGGTGGGCCAACAGCTCGGGCTGCAACGCCAGCTTGGCCGGGAAACTCGCCTTCAACGTGGCGGCCACCTGTTCGTGCGTGCCCTTGCGGTCGCGCTCCCACAGCGAGGCGTACGCGGTGTCGCGGATCAGCGCGTGGCGAAAGCGAAAACCCGGCTCGGCCTGCGCGCCGGAGCGCAGCAGCAGCCCGGCTTCGAGCAACGTGGCCAGGTGCTGTTCAACGCGCGCCGGCGCCAGCGCCGCGCCGCTGTCATGCACCACGGCCTGCAACAACTCGGTGCTGAATTCGCGCCCCAGCACGGCGCCGATTTGGGCCACGCTGCGGGCTGAGCCAACGCTGTCGAGCCGGGCCATCAGCAGGTCTTGCAGCCGCGCCGGAATGTCTTGCAGGCGCAGCACGCCGCCAGGCTCGGCCGCGGCGCGTGCGGCCATGCGCGCGGACTCCTCCAGGAACAGCGGCACGCCGTCACCGCGCTGGGCCAACCAGGCCAGCACGTCGGGCGCCAGGCCCGGGGTATCGGCACAAACCTGGCTGACTAGCGCCAGCGCGGCGTCTTCGCCCAGGCCGCGCAGGGTGAGGTGGACGCTCCCGGCCGGGGGCTGCCAGGGCAGGGGCAGGCCGCTGCGCGCGCTGGCGATGATCATGAGCGGCAAAGCGCCAGCCTGGGCGGCCAGCCGGGCCAGCAGTTCGGCCGTCGACGGATCGACCCAGTGCACATCGTCGATCGTGATGCACAGCACCGCGGCCCGCGCCGCCGTACTGACCAGCGACACCAGCCAGGCCAGCGAGCGCTCGCGCGCGCGTTCAGCGGCGGCGGCCCCGGCGCCGGCATGGCCGGGGTAGAACAGGGCCAGCAACAGCGACGCCGCTTCGTCATCAAAGCGCCAGGGCGGCCCACTGAGCAGTGCCGCGACTTTGGTGCGCGCACTCGCGGGCTCGTCGGCTTCGCGCAGGCCGATGAGTTCGCGCAGCGCCACCCGCAGCGCCGAGTACGCCGTGGCCGAGCCTTCAGGCGTGCAGCGGCAGTGCAGCACGGCGTGGCCGCCGGCGTGCAACGCAGCGCGGAACTCGCGCAGCAGTCGCGACTTGCCGATGCCGGCTTCGCCTTGCACCAGCAGCACCTGGCCGGCGCCGGCGCCGGCGCGGCCAAAGCTTTCGAGCAGCAGGTTCAGTTCGGCTTCCCGCCCCAGGAACGCGGCCAGCGCGGGCGGCTCGGCCAGGGCCAAGCGAGCCGGGCCGTCAGCCAGGGGCTCGGCGCGGTAGGCCGACTGCGGGCCGGCAATGCCCTTGAACGACACCGCGTTGAATTCAGGCACCAGCACCAGGGCGTCGGCCACCAGGGCATCCGCCACCAGCACGCGCGTGCTCTCGGCCACCAACACCGTGCCCGGCGCAGCCGCACTTTGCAGCCGCGCGGCCAGGTGAACCGGCAGCCCAACCGCCTGGCCAGCAGCCACCGCCACCTGGCCGGTGGCCACGCCCACGCGCAACTGCATGCCCAATTCGGCCACCGCCGCCGCCATGCACAGCCCGGCGCGCACGGCCTGGGCGGCTGCGGTTTCGCTGGCCACCGGCAGGCCGAAGTAGGCCATCAGGCCGTCATCGCCTTGCGGGTCGTCCATCAGCCCGCCATGGCGCTCGATCAGCTCGCGGCAACAGGCATGGAACGCCGCCAGCGCCTGGCTATAGCGCTCGTTGCCCCATTGCGACATCAGCCGCGTGGAGCCAACCAGGTCGAACGACATGGCGGTGACCTGGCGCAAGCCGTCTTCGAACAGCGGGGTGTCGTCCGAGGTGTCGTCCGGGGTGGCGTCCGGGGTGTCGTCCGGGGTGTCGTCATCAGCCGCGCGCGCCAGCCAGGCGTCGCCGTACAGGCGCGGCAGGGCCAGCGCGGGCAGCAAGCGCTGGCGCGGTGCAGCGGCCATCGCCGTCGTCGGCGTCGTTGCCATGGCCATGGCCATGCCCATGCCCACGGCATCAGCCAGGCTGCCGCCCTGGGCCCACACGCGGCACAGGGTGAGCAGTTCGTCTTCAGCCCCGGCGCCGGGGTCGCGCGGCGCCGCCGCACCCGGTGCCCAAGCCGCCACCCCCGCCGCCTTGGCCGCCAGCAGAACCTGCACCCGCGCCAGCCGGTAGACCAAGGCCCAGCCCCCCGCCGGGTCAAGATTGGTCGAGGCGCCCAAGGCCGTCGACAGATCCTCGGCCCCCCAGGTCAGCCCGATCAGCCGGGGCAGGGCGCGGTCGGCAAACTCCTGCAGTTTCAACGTGCCCGCCGCCGTTTCGGTCGCCACCGGCAGGATGCGGGTGCAGCCCTGCGGCAGGCCCTGCGCCGCCTCGAACGCGTCAAGATAATGCGACAGCCTGGCCACATCGCCGGCGCCGGTTGTCTTGGGGATCATGATGCCATCAGGATGGCCCGGCATCACCGCCGCCAGATCCGGCAAGGCCGTATCGTCCAGCGGGTTGATCCGCACCCACAGCTTTGACACCCGGTTTTCACGGGGCCGCGCCAAAAGATGGGCGAGAACCTTTTGCCGCGCCAAAACCTTGGCCTCGGGCGCGACCGAATCCTCCAGATCGAGGATCAGCGCATCTGCCCCTGCCGCATCGGCCTTGCCCAGCTTCTTGTCACTGTCGCCGGGAATGAACAGCCAGGACCGTGGAATCATGCCACAACCTCGGTTGGCCGTTTCAACTGCAACCCGGTCCGCTTGCACGACGCGACCAGAACGCCGTGCTGGTTGAAGGCGCGGTGCCGGAACGTCACGATCCCCGCGTTCGGCCGCGACTTCGAGTCGCGCAGCTCCAGCACTTCGGTTTCGACCCTGACGGTGTCGCCATGGAACAGCGGCTTCGGGAAGCGCACCTCGTCCCAGCCGAGGTTGGCAACTGCCGTGCCCAGCGTGGTGTCACCGACGGAAATCCCCACCATCAGCCCCAGCGTGAAAGCAGAATTGACCAGCCGCTGCCCAAATTCTGTCTGCGTCTTGCAGTATTCTTCGTCCAGATGCAGCAGCGCCGGGTTATGCGTCATGGCCGAAAACAGCACGTTGTCCATCTCGGTGACGGTGCGCGACAGCATGTGCTTGAACACCTGTCCGACCACCAGGTCATCGAAGTACACTCCAGCCATCTTACTGTCCCCTTCGTCACGCGCGCCAAAGTGCACATCGTCCACCCTGCGGTGCCTTGCGCCAC
>JAYUQE010000564.1:0-6648 GCA_043756905.1 Burkholderiales bacterium
GATATCACCCCACGCAACGCCGAGGCCCACGTCAAGGACGCCGTGATGTCGGTTATCGGCTTGCTGGATCGAGGCGCGCTGCGCGTGGCCGAACGCACAGAGGGCCAAAACTGGATCACCCATCAGTGGATTAAAAAAGCGGTACTGCTGTCTTTCCGTCTGGAAGACAACACGTTTATCAAAGGCGGCTTTACCAACTATTTCGACAAAGTGCCGAGCAAATTTGCCGACTACAATTCACGCGATTTTCGCGAAGGCGGTTTCCGCGTGGTGCCACCTGCGGCGGCACGGCGCGGCGCGTACATCGGCAAAAACGTGGTGCTGATGCCGTCTTACGTCAACATCGGCGCGTATGTCGACGAGGGCGCAATGGTCGACACATGGGCCACCGTGGGCTCGTGTGCGCAGATCGGCAAGAACGTGCATTTAAGCGGTGGCGTCGGCATCGGCGGCGTGCTCGAACCCTTGCAAGCCAACCCCACCATCATTGAAGACAACTGCTTCATCGGCGCGCGCAGTGAAGTGGTGGAAGGCGTGATCGTTGAAGAAAATTCGGTGCTCGGCATGGGCGTTTACCTGGGCCAAAGCACACCCATCTTCAACCGCGAAACCGGCGAAATGAGCTATGGCCGCGTGCCCAGCGGCAGCGTGGTGGTGAGCGGCAACCTGCCGAAGAAGTGCGCAGATGGCACGCCTTACAGCCTGTACGCGGCGATCATCGTGAAGCGGGTGGATGCGCAGACTCGCTCCAAGACGAGCATCAATGATTTGCTGCGGGCCTGAGATTTAGCCACCTGCTACACAGGAGAACTTGATGAGTGGAAACATGGAAAAGGTCTTGCGGCTGATGGCCGAGAAGAACGCTTCCGATGTGTACATGTCGGCCAACACGCCGATCCTCATCAAGATCAACGGCCAGATCATGCAGTTGTCTGATCAACTGCTCACGGCGGCGCAGCCGCGTCAGTTGCTGTCAGAGATCCTCACGCCGAAGCAGCTTGAAGAGCTCGACGACACGGGTGAGCTGAACGTGGCCATCGGCGTGGCGCGAGTGGGCAGCTTCCGGCTTTCTGCGTTCCGCCAGCGTGGCAGCATTGCCGCAGTGTTCCGCTGCATCCCCTACGACATCCCGGCACTCGACACCTTGGGCGTGCCCAACCTGCTGGCGCAACTGGTGCTTGAAAAGCGCGGCCTGATCCTGATGGTGGGCGCCACCGGCACCGGCAAGAGCACCACGCTGGCGGCCATGCTCGAATGGCGCAACCAGCAGACCACGGGGCACATCCTCACCATCGAAGACCCGATGGAGTTCCTGTTCAGCAACAAGAAAAGCGTCGTCAACCAGCGCGAGGTGGGGCGCGACACGGTGTCGTTGCAGGTGGCGCTGAAAAACGCGCTGCGCCAGGCGCCCGACTGCATCTTGATCGGTGAGATCCGCGATCGTGAAACCATGACGGCAGCCATCTCGTATGCGCTGTCGGGCCACCTGGTGCTGGCCACGCTGCACGGCAACAACAGCTACCACGCGCTGGGCCGCATCCTGTCGTTCTACACACCCGAGTCACGCCCGGCCTTGTTGAGCGATCTGGCTTCGGGCCTGCGCGCCATCGTCTCGCAGCGGCTGTTGCGCGCCACGGTGGGCGGGCGCGTGCCGGTGGTGGAAGTGCTGCTCAACACCAAGCTGGTGGCCGAGCTGATCGAGCGTGGCGACCTGCAGCAGGTGAAAGAGGCGATGGAAAAGTCGATGGCCGAAGGCTCCATCACCTTCGAACAAGAAATCGCCCGGCTCATCACCAGCGGCGCCATCACCCGCGACGAAGGCATGGCCCATGCCGACTCGCCCACCAACCTGATGTGGCGGCTGGAAAACGCGGCCGCACCGGCCAAGGCCACCGCGCCCAAGGCCGAGGAATCCGAAACCGCCACCTTCACCGACATCACGCTCGACGTGCACCCCGAAGACAAGAACGCCAACCCGGCCATGCCCTGGGCGCGCCGATGAGTTGCGGGCCGAGCGCTGGGCCGCTCCCGAGCCGGCCCGCATCCCCTCGGGGGATCGGCCGCCGTACTCGTCGGACGAGGGGCACCATTGTCTGAAGCAATCCGGCTGGCTGAAGCGCTGATCGCGCGGCGCAGCGTCACGCCTGACGACGCCGGCTGCCAGGAACTCATCGCCCAGCGCCTGCAGCGCGCCGGATTCGTGTGCGAGCACCTGCCAAGTGGGCCGCCAAGTGGGCCGCAAGGCGCGCGCGTGAGCAACCTCATGGCGCGGCGAACGGGCACGCGCCCTGGCCTGGCCGTGGCCTTTGCCGGCCACACCGACGTGGTGCCCACCGGCCCACTGGAACGCTGGGCCAGCGACCCCTTCGTGCCCAGCCACCGCAACGGCATGCTGCACGGCCGCGGCGCGGCCGACATGAAGACATCCATTGCGGCCATGGTGGTGGCTGCCGAAGAATTCGCCACCGCCCAACCGCAGCACGCCGGCAGCATCCACTTCCTGCTCACCAGCGATGAAGAGGGCCCCGCGCTCGACGGCACGCTGCGCATGGTGGAATGGTTTGAGGCACGCAATGAGCGGTTGGATGCGTGCATCGTTGGCGAGCCCACCTCAGTCAAGCAGCTCGGCGACATGATCAAGAACGGCCGCCGCGGTACGCTGTCGGGCAAGCTCACGGTGCGCGGCGTACAGGGCCACGTGGCCTACCCGCACCTGGCGCGCAACCCGATCCACCAGTTCGCCCCCGCGCTGGCCGAATTGGCCGCCACCCAGTGGGACGCCGGCAACGCCTTCTTCCCACCCACCACCTGGCAGGTGAGCAACATTCACGCCGGCACCGGCGTGGGCAATGTCATACCCGGTGAACTGGTGGTCGATTTCAACTTCCGCTTTTCCAGCGAAAGCAAAGCAGCGGGTTTGCGGGCGCGGGTTGAAGACCAGCTGCGCCGCCATGGCCTCGAATTCAGCATCGCCTGGGTGCTGGGTGGTGAAACCTTCCTCACCCCACCGGGCAGCTTGAGTGAAGCGTTAACCCAGGCCATCCAGCAGCACACCGGCCTGACGCCTGAACTGTCCACCACCGGCGGCACGTCCGACGGCCGCTTCATCCGCCGCATCTGCACCCAGGTGGTGGAGTTCGGGCCTATCAACGCCAGCATCCATGCGGTGGATGAATACGTGCCGGTGGCCAGCATCGAGCCGTTGAAGAACATTTATCGCAGCACGCTGGAACGTTTGCTGACATGACACTCATCGAGCTGATCGAGCGCACAAGCGCCCGCCTCGACCAGGCGGGCGTTTCGTTTGGGCACGGCACCAGCAACGCCTTCGATGAAGCCGTGTGGCTGGCGCTGTGGCGCCTGGGCCTGCCGCTGGATGACCTGGATGGCGTGGCACCGCGCACGCTTGACGCGGCCGAAGTGGCCAGCATCACCGCCCTCATCGACGAGCGCATTCGCAGCCGCAAGCCCGCTGCCTACCTCACCGGCGAGGCCTGGCTGCAGGGCGTGCCGTTCTTCATCGACGAACGCAGCATCGTGCCGCGCTCGCTGATCGCCGAAGTGCTGGCGGAAGGCACGCTCGATGCCTGGCTGCCCGCAGGGCCGGCCCGCGTGCTGGACTTGTGCACGGGAAACGGCAGCCTGGCCGTGCTGGCCGCGCTGGCCTGGCCGCAAGCCAGCGTGCTGGCCACCGACTTGAGTGCTGATGCGCTGGCGGTGGCGGCACGCAATGTCGAACGCCACAAGCTAACGCAACGAATCACCTTGCAGCAAGGCGACGGCCTGGCCGCCGCGCCGGGGCGGTTCGACCTGATCCTGTGCAACCCGCCTTACGTCAACACCGAATCCATGGCCGCCCTGCCCGCCGAATACCGCACTGAGCCCGCGCTGGCGCTGGCCGGCGGCACTGACGGCATGGACTTCATCCGGCCGTTATTGCATAACGTTAGCAATCACCTTTCACCCGGTGGCGCCCTGGTGCTCGAAATCGGCCACGAGCAGGCCCACTTCGAGGCCGCCTTTCCCGCACTGTCGCCGCTGTGGCTGAGCACCAGCGCGGGCGATGCGCAAGTGCTGCTGCTGGAGCAGCTGGCCCTGGCTCAAGGTGCCTGAAACGCGGCCGATTGCCCGGCCCATGTGTTAAGGTGATACCTGTTGATACCAACGCAGCGTCATGACCGCCGCCAACGCCGCCGCCCCACGCCCCGTGGCCATCAAGATCGAGCCCGACATCAAAGAGCGGGTCAAACGCCTGGCCGATGCCCGCCAGCGCAGCCCGCATTGGGTGATGCGCGAGGCCATCCGCCAATACGTTGAGCGCGAGGAAAAGCGCGAAGCGTTTCGGCAAGACGCTGTTGACGCCTGGAACGACTACCAAGCCACTGGCCTGCACATCACCGGCGAAGAAGTCGATGCATGGTTGGCCAAGCTCGAAGCGGGGCAAGACGCCGAACCACCTGCCGCGCACACTTGAATGGCACGGCTGGTCTGGTCAGCCCGCGCACTGCGCGACGTGCAGCGCTTGCACCGATTCCTGGCCGGCAAGAACCCCGCGGCGGCCGTGCGTGCGATTCAAGCCATTCGCTCGGGCCTGAAAATCATTGCGCTGCAACCTGGCATAGGCCGGCCGATTGACGAGCTGGACTTGCCATACCGCGAATGGCTCATCTCGTTTGGCGACAGCGGCTATGTCGTGCGCTACCGCCTTGAAGACAACAACGTCACCCTATTGGCCATTCGCCACCAACCCGAACTTGGCTTTTGAGTCCCTTCCTCTACTGACTCGCTCACTTGAGCATTCACCTTGATCCAACTTCGCAACCTCACCCTGCGCCGCGGCGTCAAGGTCATTCTTGAACAGTGCAACCTCACCCTGCAACCGGGTGAAAAGGTCGGCCTGGTCGGGCGCAACGGCGCCGGCAAGACATCCCTGTTCGGGCTGCTCACCGACCGCCTGCATGCCGACGCGGGCGATGTGGACGTGCCCGCGCGCTGGCGCATCGGCGAGGTGTCGCAGTCGATGCCCGAAACCAGCGACAGCGCCACCGACTTCGTGCTGCAAGGCGACCTGCCGCTGGTGGAAGCGCAAGCCGCGCTGCACGCCGCCGAAGCCGCCGACGACGGCCACGCCATGGCCGAAGCGCACATGCTGCTCGATGAAGCCGGCGCCTTCGACGCCCGCTCGCGCGCCCAGGCCCTGCTGCTTGGCCTGGGTTTCAAGAGCGCCGAACTCGACGCCCCGGTGAACAGCTTTTCAGGCGGCTGGCGCATGCGCTTGCAGTTGGCCCGCGCGCTGATGTGCCCGGCCGATTTGATGCTGCTCGACGAGCCCACCAACCACCTCGACCTTGACGCCCTGGTGTGGCTGGAAAACTGGCTGCAGCGCTACACCGGCATGCTGATCATCATCAGCCACGACCGTGAATTCCTCGACGCCATCACCCGCGTCACCGTGCACGTCGAAGAACGTCAACTGAATCGTTACGGTGGCAACTACACGGTGTTTGAAGAGATGCGCGCCGAGCGGCTGAGCCAGCAAGGCGCGGCCTTTGCCAAGCAGCAGGAAAAAATCGCCCACCTGCAGCGCTTCATCGACCGCTTCAAGGCCAAGGCCAGCAAGGCGCGCCAGGCGCAAAGCCGGGTCAAGGCACTGGAACGCATGGAACGCCTGGCTCCGGCGCTCACCGCCAGCGACTTCGAGTTCGAATTCCGCGAGCCGGCCAACCTGCCCAACCCGATGCTGGTTTTGTCTGATGTTGCCGTGGGGTACATGGCGCCCCCGGTCGCTGGGTACAGCGACACACCCCCCGAGGGGGTAGGCCCCGGCTTGGGGCGGCCCGGCGCCGAGGCCGGCAAGACGGTCATCGTGCGCAACGTCAACCGCACGGTGCTGGCCGGCCAGCGCATCGGCGTGCTCGGGGCTAACGGTCAAGGTAAATCAACCCTGGTCAAGACCATCGCCCATGAGTTGAAGCTGATCAGCGGTGAAGTGACCGAAGGCAAGGGCCTGGCCATCGGCTACTTCGCGCAGCAGGAAATGGATCTGCTCAGCGCCGACGACACCCCGTTGCAACGCATGGTGCGCCTGGCGCGCGACGTGAGCCCGAACGCGCGCGAACAGGAGCTGCGCGACTTCCTGGGCCGCTTCCGCTTCATCGGCCCCATGGTCAACCAGACCGTTGGCACCTTGAGTGGCGGCGAACGCGCGCGCCTGGTGCTGGCCACCATCGTGTGGCAGCGACCCAACCTGCTGCTGCTCGACGAGCCGACCAACCACCTCGACCTGAACACCCGCGAAGCCCTGTCACTGGCGCTGAATGAATTCGAAGGCACGGTGATGCTGGTCAGCCACGACCGCGCCTTGCTGCGCGAGGTGTGCGACGAGTTCTGGCTCGTCACGCGTGGTGGCGTGGAGCCGTTCGATGGCGATCTGGACGATTACCAGAAGTGGTTGCTGGAACAGTCGCGCGCCACGGCCAAGGCGGCGCAGGCGGCTGTTGCCACAGGAGCGCTGGCCACGGCGGCAGCACTGCCAGCCATGCCCGCTTCTGCACACACCACCGCGGCAGCCAGCGTCGCCAAGCCGGCGCAGCCGCGCGGTGACCGCAAGGCTCAAGGGCAGGCGCGCAGCAAGTTGGCCGATACCAC
>JAYUQE010000565.1:0-6647 GCA_043756905.1 Burkholderiales bacterium
CGCGAAACTGCTCGGCGCAGGACAGCGTACGAGCGCCCGAGTTGCTGCCGTAGCGATGCACGATGCGAGCGAAGCTGGTCCATGGCACGAACTCCATGAGTTGAGCGAACAAGGTCTTGCCGACGTGCATGTGCGTCCCCAGAGGCGGCCAAGTCCGTGAAAGTACGCGGCTTTGGAAGTTCGAAGTTCAAATCGGCACCAAACAAAATCGGCCTACAGCCCGCGCCAATGCTTGATCGCAGGCTCGGCATGGGTTATTTAATCGGGCAGTAGTGGATGCCGACGAGGTCTACATCCGCCGCGATGCCGTTACCGGCGATGTGATCCTGTCGGCCAGGCGATCCCGCACCGCCTGGCGCGATTTCTTCGCGCTGCGCGACCAGGGCGTTGTGCCGGCCGACTTCATGAACGACCACCCGCTGAATGAACCGCTCAAGCCGCGGACGTTGGTCGAGGACCGGCGATGCCGCTGTACATGCTCGACACCGACACAGTGAACTATCTTGTTCGGGGCAAGACGCCGACCCTCGATGTGCGCGTGGCGGCGGCATCCCCGAAGCACTTGCGCATCTCGGCCGTGACGCGCGGCGAGTTGCTGTATGGCCTCAGGCTCAAGGACGGCGCGCACCGCCTCAAGCAGTTGGTCGATCAGTATCTGCTTCGCGTGCAGTGTCTGACATGGGACGAGGCTACTTCCACGCACTTCGTGTCGATCGCGGCCGACTTGCACAAGGCGGGAACGCCGATCGGCAGCATGGACGCGATGATCGCTGGGCATGCCATGGCAACCGGCGCCGTGCTCGTCACCAACAATGCACGCCACCTCTCGCGGGTGGCTGGGCTCCCGGTTGAGAACTGGTCTCAGGAGCATTGACGTGTGATCCGCGGCGCGTGGCGCCACCCGGGTGTCGGCAAAGCTGCCGCGCGAAATGCTCGTATGGGCCCGCCACCACGAGATGGCATCAAAGGTGGCAATGGCTCCGACTTGTTGTAAGCCTGCCCGGTCAACTCTATCGTTAGCATTCGCAAGTAGGCGGCAACCGTGGCCGCGACCTCTTCGGGTGTCCACTCCAAACTCATTGGTAGATTCCTGAAGCGAGCAAGGCATGGCTTGGAATCGGCGGGGTCCGGCGCATCACACCCCTACTGTAGAGGACAGGTGCCCGCGCGATGCCTCGTTCGCCCAGACGTGTACCAGTTAGCCGTCGGAGTCCTGCACAGCCAGCATTCATGCACCCTGCAGCCCGATCTCGGCACGCAGGTGCAGCGCATCGAGTGAGTGCGGCAGCAGCCGCAACGCTTTCTGCGCTTCGCGCAAACCCTCAGTTGAACGCCCGCACGCAACACCCTGCCCGAAGCTGCATATCGCCTGGCGGAGGTTCGAATTTCGTAGACACTGCCACCCATCGCCCCCGCGCCAAGAAAGGCTGCCATGGACCTGAGCTATTCCCCCGAAGAGTTGAGCTTTCGCGACGAGGTTCGCGCCTGGCTGGCCGATGCCCTGCCGGCCGACATTCGCGACAAGGTGGTGAACTACCGCGGCTTGAGCAAGGACGAATTCATCCGTTGGCACAAGACGCTGGCGGCCAAGGGCTGGAGCGTGCCGCACTGGCCGCAGGAATGGGGCGGAACGGGTTGGAACGTGACGCAGCGCTACATCTACGACGAAGAATTCGGCCTGGCCGGGGCGCCCACGCTGCCGCCGTTCGGCCCGGCGATGTGCGCGTCGGTGTTGCTGCGCTTCGGCACGCCGCAGCAAAAGGCGCGCTTCCTGCCACGCATTCGTGAAGGTGATGATTTTTGGGTGCAGGGCTATTCGGAGCCCGGCGCGGGCTCCGACCTGGCTGCGGTGAAGACGCGCGCCGAACGCAAGGGCGACCACTATCTGGTGAATGGCCAGAAAATCTGGACGACGCTGGGCCATTTCGGCGACTGGATCTTCTGCCTGGTGCGCACCGACACCACGGCCGAAAAGCGGCAAGAGGGCATCAGCTTCCTGCTCATCGACATGGCCACGCCCGGCATCACGGTGCGCCCGCTCATCTTGATGGATGGCGGCCACGAGGTGAACGAGGTGTTCTTCGATGACGTGAAGGTGCCGCTGGAGAACATCGTCCACGAAGAAAACAAGGGCTGGACGGTGGCCAAGTATTTGCTGGGCCATGAACGCATGGGCTCGGGCGCGGTGGGCAGCTCGCGGCGCGAGATGGCCGCGCTGAAGAAGCTTGCCGCGCGCGAGTTAAAGAACGGCAAGCCCTTGCTCGACGACCCGCGTTTTCGCGACCGCCTGTCGCGCGCTGAAATCGAGCTCGATGCGCTGGAGATCACTTCGATGCGCTTTCTCGACAAGATGCGCCGCACCGGCCAGCCGCCGGGGGCTGACGTGTCGATGCTGAAGATTCGCGGCACCGAGGTGCAGCAGGCCATCACCGAACTGATGATGCAGGCCGTGGGCCCGATGGCGCAGCCCTTCGTGGCCGTGGCAGGCGGGGCGATCGATCACGTGACCTCGCGCCTGGCGCCGCGCTACTGCAACTTCCGCAAGGCCAGCATTTATGCCGGCAGCAACGAGATCCAGCGCAACATCATTGCCAAGATGACGCTGGGCCTGTAGGCCGACGTGAAAGAGACCCATCATGAACTTTGAAATCACCGCCGAGCAGCAGCAACTGGCCGACTCGCTGCGCAAATACCTCGGCAACGAATACAGCTTCGAACAGCGCAAGGCCATCATCCAATCGCCCACGGGCCTGAGCGATGCCGCCTGGGCCACCTTTGCCGAACTGGGCTTGATGTCGCTGGCCGTGGCTGAAGCCGATGGCGGCTTTGGCGGCGGCGCGGTGGATCTGATGCCCGCCATGGAAGCCTGTGGTGAAGCGCTGGTGGTGGAGCCGCTGCTCGACCACATCGGCTTGGGGCTGCGCCTCATCAGCCGCGCCGGCAGCGCCGAACAGCGCGCAGCGTGGCTGCCCGGCCTGATGGACGGCAGCCAGCGCATGGCCCTGGCGTACCTGGAGCCGAGCCGGCGCTACGAGCTGGTGCCGGCACAGACCACGGCGCGGCAAGAGGGCAACGCCTGGGTGCTGAACGGCCAGAAGTGCGTGGTCATCGGTGCCGCCGCGGCGCAGCTGCTGCTGGTGAGCGCACAAACGAGCACGCAAACGGGCGCACAAACGGGCGCACAAACGGGCACCGGCGCCAGCCTGTTCGTGGTGCCGGCCCAAGCCGCGGGGCTCTCGCTCAACCCCAGCCGCACCCTGGACGGCCAGCGCGCCGCCGATGTGCGCCTGGCCGATGTGCACGTGCCGGCTGAAGCCCTGCTCGGCACTTTGGGTGGCGCCTTGCCGCACATCGAAGAGGCGGTGGATTTCGCCACCGCCCTGCTCTGCGCCGACGCCATTGGCGCGATGCAGTTCGCCAACGACACCACGCTTGAATACCTGAAAACGCGCAAGCAATTTGGCGTGCCCATCGCCAGCTTCCAGGTCTTGCAGCACCGCATGGTGGAGATGTTCATCCACGGCGAACAGGCGCGTTCGCTGGCCATCAAGGCTGCGGCCCGGGTCGACGCTGGTGGCAGCGCGCCTGAGCGCCAGCGCGTGGTGTCGGCGGCCAAAGTCGGAATCGCCGACGCGGCGCGCCACATCAGCCAGGAAGCGGTGCAACTGCATGGCGGCATGGGCATGTCGGAGGAGCTGAAGATCAGCCACACCTTCCGCCGCCTGACCATGATCGCCCAGCGCTTTGGCGATGCCGATCACCACCTGGAGCGCTACGCCGCGGTGGCTTGAGCGCCTGAAAATCGCGATGCCGCGCGCCCTGGTGCTGGCCGCCCACCCGCAGCTTGCCCAGTCGCGCATCACCCGCGCGCTGCTGCAGCGCGCATCGGCCCTGCCCGGCAGTGGCGTGGCGGTCCGCGACCTGTACGCGCGCTACCCCGACTTTTACATCGACGTGGCTGCCGAGCAGGCCGCGCTGGACAGCGCTGAACTGGTGGTTTGGCTGCACCCCATTCACTGGTACGGCATGCCACCGTTGATGAAGCTGTGGCTCGACGACGTGCTCGGTTTCGGCTGGGCCTATGGGCCCGGCGGCACACGGTTGCAGGGCAAGGATCTGTGGCTGGTCACCTCCACCGGCGGGCCCGAGGAGTCATATCGCAGCGGCGGCTACAACCGGTTTATCTTCGATGCCTTCCTGCCGCCGTATGAACAAACGGCCGCCCTGTGCGGCATGCGTTTCCTGCCGCCGCTGGTGCAGCACGGCGCGCACCGGCTGACGCCGGATGAGCTCACCACACACGCCGACATGTTTGCGCTGCGCCTGCAAAGCTGGCCCGAATGGCCCGAGCTGGAAGGCCTGCCCGCATTCGAGCCCTGTAACGTGCCCGTGACCGCACGCCCGCAGCCGGGCTGAGCCGGCTTAAGTCATGGAACACGCCATCCCCAATTGGCTGTCCGGCAGCCTGGTCTACCTGGCCGCTGCCGTGCTGGCCGTGCCCGTGGCGCGCGCCCTGGGCCTGGGCAGCATCATCGGCTACCTGGCCGCGGGCATCGTCATCGGGCCCTGGGGTTTGCAGCTCGTCACCGACCCGCAGGCCATGTTGCACGTGGCCGAATTCGGCGTGGTGTTGATGTTGTTCCTGGTCGGGCTTGAACTCGAGCCGCGCCGCCTGTGGCAGTTGCGCCGGCCCATCTTCGGCTGGGGCAGCGTGCAGTTGCTGGGCAGCACCGCCTTGATCGCCGCGGCCGGCATTGCGCTCGGCCTGGGCTGGCAGCTCGCGCTGGTGGCCGCTCTGGGGTTGGCCATGTCCTCTACAGCCATCGGTTTGGGCGTGCTCAACGAGCGCAACCTGCTGCCCACCGCATCGGGCCAGGCGGTGTTGAGCGTGTCCTTGCTGCAAGACATTGCCGCCATTCCCATCTTGGCCCTGGTGCCGCTGCTGGCCATGAGTGGCGTAGGCGGCGCGGCCACGCAGGGCGGGGGCTGGGTGGCTGCGGCCAAGGCTTTTGGTGTGATCGCCGCCATCGTCTTCGGCGGGCGGCTGTTGCTGCGCCCGGCGCTGCGCTGGATCGCGCGCAGCAAGACGCCCGAGATCTTCACCGCAGCGTCGCTGTTGCTGGTGGTGGCCACCGCGGCGTTGATGCAGTCGGTGGGCTTGTCGATGGCGCTCGGCGCCTTCCTGGCCGGCGTGCTTCTGGCCGAGAGCGAATACCGCAAGGAACTGGAGACCGACCTCGAACCCTTCAAGGGCCTGCTGCTGGGCCTGTTCTTCATCGCCGTGGGCATGAGCATCGACTTTGCCGTGGTGCTGCAAAGCCCGAGGCAAATTGCCGCGGTGGTGCTGGGCTTCCTGCTGCTCAAGGGCCTGGTGCTGTTCGCCATGGGCCGCTTGATGCCGTTGCCCCTGGGCGAGCGGCCGGTGTTCATCGCCCTGTTGGCGCAAGGCGGCGAGTTCGGTTTCGTGGTGTTCCAGGCGGCGCAGCAAGCGGGGGTGATCGGCGGCAGCACCGCTTCGTTCCTGGTGGCCGCGGTGGCGCTGTCGATGTTGGTCACGCCGCTGCTGCTGCTGGCGCTGGACCGCTTGGTGGCGCCGCGCCTGGCCGCCCGCAGCGCGGGCCAGGCACCCGAGACGATTGCCCGGCAGCAGCATGCGCCGGTGGTGATTGCCGGCTTCGGCCGCTATGGCCAGGTAGTGGGCCGGCTGCTCAGCGCCAACGGCCTGAGCGCCACTGTGCTGGATCACGACGCGGACCAGGTTGACACCGTGCGCCGTTTCGGCTGGCCGGTGTTCTATGGCGACGCGGCGCGGCTCGACTTGCTGCGCCTGGCCGGCGTGGCAAAGGCCAAAGTCTTCGTGCTGGCAATCGATGATGTGGCGCAAAGCCTGGACGTGGCGCGCACCGTGCGCGCGCACTTTGCGCACGTCACGCTGGTGGCGCGCGCGCGCAACGTGCTGCACTACAACGAGCTGCGCAAACTGGGCGTGACCTTGATCGAACGCGAGACGCTCGATTCAGCGTTGATGAGCGGGCGCAGCGTGCTCGAAGCGCTGGGCTGGCAGCCGCACGCGGCGCGCACATCCGCCTTGCGCTTTCGCCAGCACAGCGTCGCGTTGCTCGACGCGCTGGCCGAGCATTCGGGCGACGAAGGCAAACTCATCGCCGCGGCCAAACAGGGCCGGCAACAACTGGAACAAACCTGGGCGACTGAGCGCGAACTACAGGCTGCGGGCGTGGCACAGCAGGGCTGGCATGCCCCGCCCCCGGGCAGCGGCTGATACCGGGCCGCGGCCCGACCGCAGCACGCGGCTATTCAAACTGCCGCAGCGCCGCGGGCGCTTCGAGCCAATCACAGGTCAGTTGCGCCAGCGTTCGCACGCCCAGCGGCAGCGCGCTTTCATCGGCAAAGAAGCGCGGTGAATGGTTGGGCTCGGCGGTGGCGGCGTCGAGGTCGAGCGGCGTCACGCCCAGGAAATAGAACATGCCGGGCACCACCTGCTGGAAGCAGGAAAAATCTTCCGAGCCGGTGACCTTGTTGATGATCTTCACCTGCTGCGCGCCGGCCACGCGGCGGAGTGTTGGCAGCATGGTTTCGGTGAGCTGGCTGTCGTTGATGGTCACGTCATAGCCAGCATCAATGCACAC
>JAYUQE010000566.1:0-6621 GCA_043756905.1 Burkholderiales bacterium
GGTTTTGAATTCGGCCCGGCTCAGTTCGCCTTGGGTGGCGAAGAGGTAATGCAATGGCGCCAAGGCTTCCAGGCGCACACCCGTCTTCCTGGCCGAAACCTCAAATGCCAACGCGGCCGTAATGCGTTCGCGCATGCCGCGCACATCGAGCAGCTGTGCCATGAACTGAATCTGGTCAATACAGGTGTCCAGGGTGTATTGCACCCAATCCACCAACGCGGCCTGGCTCAAATTGCCACGCCCATCAAGATCGCCACGGCGGTGTTCGTCAGCCGCTTGCAGCAGCGCCTTGTAGCGCGCCTCGCTGCGCGCATAGCCGCGCAGGGGCGACCACAGGCCATTGGTCAAACCCATGGCGTGCAGCAGCAGGTGCGTGTGCAAGCGCGCCACGCGGCCATTGCCGTCTAAAAAAGGGTGCATCCAGGCCAGACGGTGGTGCGATGCGGCCAGCGCCACCACCGACTCTTCACCGCGCCGCACCGCGCCATAGACCTGGCCCCAACGGGCCAAAAATTGCGGCAACGATGCTGCAGTGGGCGCTTCAGGTTGGCCCACCGCCACCTGGCGGCGACGCAAGCGCCCGGCCACCATGCGCGTGCCGTCGCTCAAGGCCAGGTCTTGCGCATTCAGGCCGGCGAACAACTGTTTGTGCAGCCACACCAACGCATCGCTTGAATACAACCATGGCACCACCGCTTCGCCGGCCGCCAGGCGGGCGTTCAATTCATCCTCACAGGCCTGCTCGGTGCGAATGTGCGCCAGGGCCAGGCGTTGCTTGCGCGCCAGACCGGCATTGGAAGAAAAGTCTTCCTGCAACGCACGCTCGATGTCACTCGGGCGGGTGTGTTCGCCCTCGATGCGGTTTGTGTAGTACGAATTCATGGCGCGCAACAAGCCGCGCAATTCAAGTTGCGCTGAAGCCGCCGCGGCCGAGCCCAGCGCCGTGGCGGCGCGGGTCAGGTCACTGGCACGTTCGAGCAGGGGGGCCATCCTGGCCTGGTCAGGCAAGAGGGGCTCAAACTGGTGCGGGGAGTCGTATTGGCTGACGGATCGGGTGGCCACAATCGTTCACTCATTGCGCGCATACGTGCGCCTTGGATTGCGAGATTGTATGCGTTGCTATTTGCCTATGTAGATTCGATTAATTCGCTGCATTTTTTGCACGAATATCTGCATCAACATTGTGGCCAGCATGGCGCACCAGTTGGCGCTACCAGATACGCAGCCGCGGCACCGCCGTCACAAACTTGGCGCCCCATTCACGGGCCGGCGCAAGCTGTGTGGTGACTTCTTCGCGCAGATTCCAGGGCAGGATCAAGATGAAGTGTGGCCGCTGCGCAAGCAGCCGCTCGGGGCTCAGCACCGGTATGCGCGAGCCCGGCAAGAACCGCCCCTGCTTGTGCGGCGAAGCATCCACCACATAAGGCAGCAGGTCGGGCCGCACGCCGGCATAGTTGAGCAAAGTGTTGCCCTTGGCCGCCGCACCGTACGCCGCCACGCTGCGCCCGGCCTGCTTCTGCTCAATCAAGAACGACAAGAGCGCGTTTTTGATCGCTTCGCAGCGGCGCTGGAAACCCTCGTAAAAGCTGGGCTGAAGCATGCCGGCTTCGCGCTCAGCCGCCAACAGCGCATGCACCCGATCGGTGGCGGCGCGCGGGTGGCTGGCGTGTTGCAGCCATACCCGCAACGAGCCGCCGTGGGTGGGCAGTTCTTCAACGTCCCACACCGCCAGCTCGGCGCCGCGGGCAATGCGCTGCACCGTGTGCAGGCTCAGGTACGAAAAGTGCTCGTGGTAGATGGTGTCGAACTGGCCGTGGCGCACCAGTTGCAGCAAGTGCGGGAACTCGATGCTGGCCGCGCCCGCCGGCGCCAGCACTTCGGCGATGCCGGCCACGAAATCATTGATGTCGGGCACATGGGCCAGCACATTGTTGGCCACCAGCAAATCCACCAGGCGGCGCTGGCGCGCAAAGCGGCGGGCGAAATCGCGGCCGAAGAATTCGCCGATGCTTTCAATGCCACGCTGGCGCGCCACCGCGGCCGTGCTCTCTGTGGGCTCCACACCCACGCTGGGCACACCGGCTTGCAGCATGTATTGCAGCAGGTAGCCGTCGTTCGAGGCCACCTCCATCACCAGGCTGTGGCGGTTCAAGCCCAGGCTCGGCACGACGGCATCGACATAACGTTTGGCGTGAGCCAACCACGATGCCGAGTAGGACGAGAAGTAGACATAGTCCGGGCTGAACAGCGCGGCGTGGTGTTGCACTTCATCCACCTGCACCAGAAAGCAGGCCGGGCAGGTGAAGACCTTGAGCGGGAAGTGCGTTTCAGGCTGCCCCATTTGCGCAGGCGTGAGAAAGGCGTTCGACGGCGGCGCGGCGCCGAGATCGACGAACAGATGGGCCGGATCGTGCAGCGCGCTGGCGCAGTGGCGGCAGTTCATGCCAGGCAGGCCCCAGTGGCGTCGCCGAGCAGCGCGTGTGAACGATCGCGCGCCGACACCTGGGTGGGCGTGAGCGGCCAGGCGATGCCCAGGCGGGGGTCGTCGAAACGCAGGCCGCCTTCATGTTGCGGCGAGTAGGCGGCGCTGTGCAGGTAAAGCATCTCCACGTCGTCTGTCAGCGTCTGGAAGCCATGCGCAAAACCCGGCGGAATCCACAACTGGCGCTGGCCACGCTCGCACAGATCCACGCCGTGCCAATGCAGGTACGTGTTTGACCCGGCGCGCAGATCCACCGCCACGTCAAACACTCGGCCACGCAGGCAACGCACCAGCTTGCCTTCCAGCGCCGGGGCGCGCTGGAAGTGCAGGCCGCGAACGGTGCCGTGCTCGGTGCTGAACGACTGGTTCACTTGCACCACGCGCGCACCCGGCGCAATGCGTTGCATCGCCTCTTCGCACCACAGGCGCATGAAGCGGCCGCGCGCATCACCCACCGCCACGGGTTCGAGTTCCCACAGGCCGGCCAGCGGCGTGGCGTGCGCCGTCAATTCACCCATTTCAGCTTGCCCATGCCAGGCGCATCGCCTTGGCATCTTGCAGGTAAGCGCGCAGGTCGTCGCCGCTGCACACCTCGCCATGTTGGTGCAGCCGGCGGTACCACTGCGCGGTGCGCGCCAGCGCGCTGTCGATGCTCCAGGCCGGCCGCCAGCCCAGTTGCGCATGCGCCTTGCTGCAATCCAGCGCCAGCCACGGCGCTTCATGCGGCTGCGGTGTTTCATCGGGCTCGTAGCGAATCGCCGGCCAACGCGTGGCCAGCTTGTCGATCAGGCTGCGCACGGGAATGTGGCTGGCCGCATCAGGCCCGAAGTTCCAGGCCTCGCCACGGTCATGCTTGTCGGCCAACAGGCGCTGGCCGAGCAGCAGGTAGCCCGCCAGTGGGTCCAGCACGTGCTGCCATGGGCGGGTGGCATCCGGGTTGCGCACCGGCGTGGCCTGCGCGTTCGTGACGCCGCGCACCAGGTCGGGCACCAAGCGGTCAGCACCCCAGTCGCCGCCGCCCAGCACATTGCCGGCGCGCGCAGTGGCCAGCGCCACGATGTGGCCGCGGCCGTCGTCGGTGCTGAAGTAGCTGGCGCGGTAGCTGGCACTGAGCAACTCGGCGCACGCCTTGGAGGCGCTGTAGGGGTCGTGCCCGCCCAGTGCGTCGCCTTCAACGAACGCGCGGCGCGCACCGCTTTGTTCATAACATTTGTCTGAGGTGACGTTGACCACCACGCGCACGCTGGGCGTGGCCCGAACGGCCTCGAACAAGTGCACCAGGCCCATCAGGTTGCTGCCCCAGGTGTCCATCGGCTCCTTGTAGCCGCGGCGCACCAACGGCTGCGCCGCCAGGTGGAACACCACTTCGGGCGCGAAGCGTTGCACCGCGGCCTTTACCGCCGGTGCGTCGCGCAAGTCGCACAAGGTTTCTTCCACCGGCAAGCCGAGCAGTTGCCAATGGTTGGGGGTTTGCGCCGCGGGCAGCGCCAGGCCATGCACCTGCGCGCCCATCATGCGCAGCCACAGGGCCAGCCACGAGCCTTTGAATCCGGTGTGGCCGGTGACCAGCACCCGCCGGCCCTGGTAGGCGCCGCCGAAGACCGTTTCGAAGTCTTGCGTGGCGAAGTAAAAACGGTCTCGTCTCAATTGAATTCCTTCGTGCTGCGCACTGCGGTGCGAGCCTCGTTCGCCGCGGCCGTGCAGGGGCTCATTGCCAAACCTTCCAGGGCGCAGCGCCCGCTTGCCAGAGTTCTTCGAGCTTCATCTTGTCGCGCAGCGTGTCCATGGGTTGCCAAAAACCGCGGTGGGCATAGGCCGAAAGCTGGCCGCTGTGCGCCAGTTGCTCCAGCGGTTCGCGCTCCCACACCGTGGCGTCGTTGCTGATCAGGTCCACCACGTCGGGTTGCAGCACGAAGTAGCCGCCGTTGACTGAAGCGCCATCGCCCTGCGGCTTTTCCGCAAAGCGCTGGATGCTGTGGCCGGCGATATCCAGCGCACCAAAGCGCCCCGGTGGCTGCACGGCGGTGAGCGTGGCGCGGCGGCCCTGCGCGCGGTGGAACTGAATCAGTTCGGTTACGTTCACATCGGCCAGGCCGTCGCCATAGGTGAAGCAGAACGGCTCGCCGTCGTCGAGGTAGTCGCGCACGCGCTTCAGGCGCCCGCCGGTCTGGGTGGCGTCGCCCGTGTCCACCAGCGTCACGCGCCACGGCTCGCAGTGGCGGTGGCAGACTTCCATGCGGTTTTCGGCCAGGTCAAACGTCACGTCCGACATGTGCAGGAAGTAGTTGGCGAAGTACTCCTTGATGACATAGCCGCGGTAGCCCAGGCAAATGATGAAGTCGTTGATGCCATGGTGCGAATAGGTCTTCAGGATGTGCCACAGCACCGGCTTGCCGCCCACTTCGACCATGGGCTTGGGCCGCACCGCGGTTTCCTCGGCCAGCCGGGTGCCCAGGCCACCGGCCAGGATGACGGCCTTCATGGCAGGTTTGCCTCCAGGTGCGTGGCGGGCAAGCCCGCGCAGGCGCGCGCCCAGATGCGCTGCACCAGCGCTTCGAAACGGCGGGCAAAGAGTTCGCCGTCGAACAAGGCTGATGTCAAACGTTGTTCTTCAAGCTGCCCGTGCAGCCGCGCGCGGCGCGGCGCGTCGTTGGCCAGCGCGATCACCGTGTGCCGGTATTGCGCCACATCGGCACAGGCCAGATCGCCCAGCCCCGCCGCATGCAGCAGGCTGGCGCCCACGCGGCTGGCGAAGGTGCGGCCCTTCAGGCTGACCACCGGCACGCCCATCCAGAGTGCTTCGCTGGCCGTGGTGTGGGCGTTGCAGGGCCAGGCGTCGAGATAGAGGTCGGCGCAGGCCAGGCGGCGCAAGTGCTGTTCGAGCTTGACCACCGGCGCGAACAGCAAGCGCTCGGGGCCGATGCCGCGCAGCGCCGCTTCGCGCTCCAGCGCCGCTTGCACGTTGCTGTTCCAGTGCAGCAGCCACAACACGGCCTGCGGCAGCGCGTGCAGCAGCTCGCACCAGGTGTCAAAGACCTGCGGTGAAATCTTGTAGGGCTGGTGAAAACCGCACAGCAGCAGCGCATCGTCGGCCACGCCGATTTCGCTGCGCGGCGCGGCGGCGGGCCTTTCGCGGCGGTTGTCGTTGGGCTGGTAGCAGCCCGGCAACTGGGCGATCTTCTCGCTGAAGTCGGCCGCGTCGCACAGCGGCGTGACGATGGCGTCGCCCACGAAGTAGTCGATGTACGGCGCGCCGGTGGAACCCGGAAACCCCAGCCAACTCAGTTGCACCGGTGCCGGGCGGTGCGCCAGCACATGCAGCGGGTTGTCGTAGGTGATGCCTTTCAGGTCGACCAGCACATCGATGCCGGCGTCGCGGATGCGCCGCGCCATGGCCTCATGCGGCTGGCCGCGCAAATGTTCGAAATGTTCGCAGGCCTGCTCCATGCGCCGGCGCAGCGGGCTGCCGTCGTCGGGGCCGGTGGAAAACAGGCTCACATCGAACGTTGTGCGGTCGTGGCTTTCCAGCATCTGGGCCATCAACTGCGAGGTGGCGTGGGTGTGAAAGTCGGCCGAGAGGTAGCCCAGCTTCAGCCGGCCGCCATGGGCGCGCGCATTGCGCCGCGGCAAGGGCTTGACCTGGCGCGCAACATGCAAGGCGTGGTGTTGCGCCACCTTCAGCACCTCGGCCGGGTCGTCGATCAGCACCGCATGCGTGAAGGCGCCGGTTTCCATGGCGCTGCCAACAGGCACAGCGCGCAGCCGCTCGCGCAAGGCGGCCTCTTCGGCCTGCGCTTGCGGCCAGCGGCAGGCTTCGCGCTCCAGGAACAGCAGTTGGCCGCGCGCCGCCAGGTCGCTGGTGCTCACGCCCAACACCACGGCCGTGCGCACGCATTCGGCGGCTTCGGCCTTCATGCCGAGTTCCTTGAACGATGTGCCGAGGTGGAAGTGCAGGTAGGCATCGTCCATGCGCAGGGCCAGCGCCTCGAAGAACACCGCGATCGCGTCTTGATGCTGCTGGCAGCGTTGCAAGGCCGTGCCCAAAGACAGCAGGTGGGCATGGTCGCGCGCCAGGCCCACCGGCATGCTGCGCAGGACGCGCACCGCCTGCGCATGCTGGCCCGTTTCCAGCAGCGCGT
>JAYUQE010000567.1:0-19245 GCA_043756905.1 Burkholderiales bacterium
AAACTCGAGTAGAAACGAATTCGAGGGAAATGAATATCGGCATTCACCCCAGAAAGCTAGCGTTCATGCGGGTTGTGGTGGTTTTGCAGGGCCGACTACGCATGTCGAAATGCATCGCCAGTACCATCCTCGAAATCGGTGTAACCGGCAAGCCTAGCTTCCATTTCAGCATCAAATTTGTATCTTAGAAAATCTGAATACGTTGGAATTGGCATATTACTCTCCTAGTTTGATAACGTCAATTTTACGATGGATATCAATTATCTTTGTCAACACAATTTCTGAACCCGCAAAGCAGCTTTGCTGTTTCATATGAAGTGATTTCGGCGTGAGCAACCGAGCCGTATACTGGTCAATTTGCACCAATTTGAACTGACCATTATTAATCAGAACTATATTCCAGTAGTCTTCATTTGCCTCAAAAGAAATTCCATCGAGAAACGAATTTACATCAACGCTCATATTATCCTTTTCGCCCACAATCGACTCGTATGGCCCAAGTAGACAGTATCCGTTAAACTCATTCAATTTTGGCTGTGATTTAATTACCAACTTTTTATCGTTGGCGCTATAGAAGTCATATATCATTTGTTCGACTTCCAAGTTTCGATGACTTTTATCCGAAGTCCTTGAACACGCTGAAAATAGCGCTGTTATCAGTGCTATACATACCATTGTCTTCAAAACTAAAAGTATTAATATTGGTTCGAAATGCAGTTTATTCATAAAATTTAAATATAAATTCTCGGAGCGACTGCGATGACCGCCATTGCTTCATTAAGGGATTTAAAATCGACCATATTATCTTTCAATAAGGCTCTCATTCATCACCCGCTGCACCGGGCTCCACAAATACTCCACCACCCGCCTGCGCCCCGTCTTGATCTCCGCCGTGACATTCATCCCCGCACCCAGCCGCACGGCCTTCCCGTCCACATCCATCACGCTGCGCGCAAAGCTCAGGTTCAGCGGAAAGTAGGCGCCGCGCTTTTCGTCCACCACCGCATCCGCTGCCACGCGCACCACGGTGGCGGGTACGGTGCCGTAGCGGGTGAAGTTGAAGGCTTCCACCTTCACTTCGGCTAATTGGCCTTCGCGCACAAAGCCGATGTCCTGGTTGTTGATGGCCACCTCGGCCGTGACAGTGCCGCCTTCGGGCACGATCACCATCAGCGCCTGGGCCGGCGTCACCACGCCGCCCGTGGTGTGAATGCCTAGCTGCTGCACGGTGCCGGCCACCGGTGCCAGCAGGCTGGCCAGGCCCACGCGCTGCGCGGTCTTGAAGCCCTGCTGCTTGAGTTGGCTTAACTCATTCGTTGCTTTGGTCTGGCGCTCGTTCAGCGTGCGCTGAAGCTCGGCCGCTGCGGCCGCGCGGGCTTGCTGGCTTTCACTCAGCGAGGCTTCGGCTTCAGCTTGCCGCGCCTGTTGGGTGGCCAGGTCGCGTTCCAGTTCGATGCGTTCGCGGCTGCGGTCTTGGGCGGCATGGGCGGCCACCATGCCTTCGTCGCCTAACGCCTTGAAATCACTTTCTCGTTGGCGCGCCAAGGGAACAGTGGTGCTCAGCTTGGTGATGATTTCGCGCACGGTGGCCAGCTCGGCCCTGCGGCGCTGCGCTTCACCATCCAGCCGCGCCAGCTTGGCGCTGATGTCGGCCCATTCGGCTTGCAGCAGCTTTTGGTCTTCGGCGCTGCCGGCTGGCGCTGGCGCGCGGCCGGCTTGCAGGGCCACGCGCAAGGTGCCGGTTCGCAGCGCTTCGCTGCGTGCAGCGCGCTCTTGTTCGCGCACGCTTTGGCTGTCTGCCGTGGCTTGGGTCGGGTCCAGGCTCACCAGCAATTGGCCGGCTACCACCTTGCTGCCATCGCGCACATGAATGGCCTTCACCACGCCGGCTTCCAGCGGCTGAATGGTTTTGCTGTAGTCGCTCACGATGATGCGCCCGGGCGCCACGGCCACGATGTCTACTTCGCCGATGCACGCCCAGGCCACGGCAGCCGTGAACAGCGCGCAGATAGCCCAGGCGGTGCGCCGCGGCGCGGGGTGCACCGGCGTTTCTTGCAGGCTCAAGGCCGCGGGAAGGAAGGCCCTTTCATCGGCCAACAGTTTGGGCCCGGCCAGTTCGCGGCGCGCGGCCCAGGCGGCCTTGAACACGGCGGCGTAGCGCGCCATCAATTCGGCCACGGGGTGGCGGGCAGCGGTTGGTGTGCTCATGAATCCAACCCGCCTTCAACTCCTTGCTGCAAGGCCCAAAGCCGCGCATACAAGCCGCCGTGTTTGAGCAGCGCGGCATGCGGCCCGGCTTCGATGATGCGGCCTTGCTCCATGGCCAGAATGCGGTGGCAGCGCCGAACTGAACTCAAACGGTGCGCCACGATGATCACCGTGCGGCCCTTGCAAATGGCGGCCATGTTGCGTTGCAGGATGGCTTCACTTTCATAGTCGAGCGCGCTGGTGGCTTCATCAAGAATCAGGATTCGCGGCTGCGTGAACAGCGCGCGGGCAATGGCGATGCGCTGGCGCTGGCCGCCGCTGAGTGAAGCGCCTTGTTCGCCCACCCGCGTGTCATACCCTTCAGGCAACTCGGTGATGAATTCATGCGCGCCGGCCAGTTGCGCCACTGCCATCACCGCGGCCAGCGGCGCGGCCGGGTCGGCCACGGCGATGTTTTCACGCACGCTGCGGTTGAACAGGAAGTTCTCTTGCAGCACCACGCCCACTTGGCGGCGCAACTGGGCGGCGTCAATCAAACTGATGTCAATGCCGTCGATGCGCACGCGCCCCTGCTCGGGCGTGTACAGGCGCTGCACCAGCTTGGCCAGGGTGCTTTTGCCGCTGCCACTGCGGCCCACGATGCCGATCACCTCGCCGGGTTGAATCTCCAAGCTCAGGTCTTGCAGCACCGGCGGCGCTTCGGGCCGGTAACGAAAACGCACCTGCTCAAAACTGATGCGCCCGTGCAGCGCAGGCAGTTGCGCCGCGGTGCTGGGCGGCACTTCGGTGGGGGTGTTGAGGATGTCGCCCAAGCGGCGCATGGAGATGCCGGTTTGCTGAAAATCAGACCACAGTTGCGCCATGCGCATGATGGGCTGGGCCACGCGGCCGGCAAACATGTTGAAAGCCACGAACATGCCCACAGTCAATTGCTGTTCCATCACCAAATGCGCGCCGTACCACAGCGTGGCGGCGTTCACCAGCTTGCCGATCAGGCCCACGCCTTCGTGTGCAAAACTGGCCAGCGTGCTGGTCTTGAAGCTGGCCGCCACATAGGCGGCGAGTTGTTGATCCCACTGGCGTGCCATTTGCGGCTCCAGCGCGCCGGCCTTCAGCGTTTGCACCCCAGTGATGCTTTCCACCAGCAAGGCCTGGTTCTCGGCGCCACGGGCAAATTTCTCATCGAGCCGGCGGCGCAGCACCGGCACCACGGCCAGGCTCAAGGCCACATACAGCGGCAGGCTGGCCAGCACCAGCAGCGTGAGCGGCACGCTGTAAAGCAGCATCACGCCAATGAAGACCACCGAGAACAACACATCCAGCAGCAGCGTCAAACTCTGGCCGGTGAGAAAGCTGCGAATGTGTTCCAGCTCGCGCACCCGCGCCACCGAATCGCCCACGCGGCGGGCTTGAAAATAAGCTAACGGCAAGTTGAGCAGGTGGCGGAACAGCCGGCTGCCCAGTTCCACATCAATGCGGCTGGTGGTGTGGCTGAACACATAGGTGCGCAGGGCGTTCAGGCCGCTTTCAAACACCATTACCACCAGCAGGCCAATGACCAACACATTGAGCGTGCTGGTGCCGCGGTGTACCAAAACCTTGTCCATCACCACCTGAAAGAACAGCGGCGCCACCAGGGCAAAGAGCTGCAGGAAGACGCTGATGAGCAGCACCTCGCCCAACAGCTTGCGGTGCTTCACCAGGCTGGGAATGAACCAGCTGAAATCAAACCGCGCCAACGCGCCGGCCAAGCTGGCGCGGCTGGTGATGAGGATGAGCGCGCCGCTCCATTGCGCGGCAAAGGTTTCAAGCGGCTCGATCTGCGGGCGCGCTTCGGCGGCGCTTTCGGCTCGCTGCTCAAACCGCTGTATCAGCACGCGCTGGCCATCGCATTGGGCCAGCACCACGGTGCTGCCGTCTTGCATCAGCGCCAGTGCGGGCAAGGGCGTGAGCGCCAAGCGCGCGGCGCTGCTGCGGCTGAGCCTGGCCTTCAGGCCCAGGTGCTGGGCGGCCTGGCGCAGTTCATCAGCGCCAATGGGCTGGCTGGCGGCAAAGCCCAATTGGTGCGCCAGGGTGGCCGGGTCGGCCGCGATGTGGTGCAGGCGGGCGATGAGGCACAGCGCCGCCAAGGCCGCCCCCCCCCCCCGCGCGGTGGCGCCATCAGTGCCCGCGCCGGCTTCGCCCATTTCTGGCAGCGCAGAGTCAGCCTGAATGGCGCTTTGTGTGGTGATGCCCAAATTGCCCGCGGCCCATGTTGGGCTCGCCCCCCTGTTGCCTTACCGCTTGAATGTGGCCCTGGCTCATGGGCCGCAGCGCTTTGCATGACCATAGCGGGTTAACCGTCGCATTCAGCCGCGGCCGTTGTAACAACCCCTGGGGCTTACCCGAGTGCACCGCCCTTGGGCGGGCAAGAAGTCACGCCGCGGGCTCAGCCTTTCTACATCGCCGCCGCGGCCCAGCTTGGGCCCTGCCCCTTGATGCCTTGCCGTTTGCTTGGGCGTCACGTCAGATGCGCACTTTCGCCCATCGCCTGTTGATGCTGCCTGTTGGTGCTGTTGCCAACGCCCACCATTGTTGGCATGATGCACAACATGCGAGCGACGCTGTTGTTGCAGGAGAGACTTCCGTTCGATGACGAGTCGTTCGCTGAACTGGTCATTTGGCGATTGCCCAAGCCAGCACCTGGATCAATGCATCCGTACAAGTACCGGCTTGCGTTCGTTGTTGGGGGCAAGTGCGTTCTGCGCTACGACAACGAGGCAGGCAAGGGTGACCATCGACACACACTGACCCGAGAATTGACCTACGTTTTCGAGTCACCCGAAAAGCTTGCTGAAGACTTTTTACGTGAAGCCAGAGGAATCCAGCGTGAAAACCGTCATTCTTGATGTTCGCCCCCCCGAAGACGCGATGCAGGACTTTGTCAACGTCTGGAAGACCGGCAAGGCGCAGAAAGCTGCGCGCATTTCCTTCGCGTCGCCAGAGCTGCTGTGGAAAGTCTTGACTGCCAAGCGCTGGGAGTTGCTCAAGGCACTGTGTGGTGCCGGGCCAGTCACCGTGCGCGAAGCAGCAAGAAGGGTCAATCGCGATGTCAAGGCTGTTCACAGCGATCTCACCGCGCTGCGCACGGCCGGGGTCATTGACCGCACTGAATCAGGGCAGGTGGTTTTTCCCTACGACACCATCAAGGTCGAGTTCATGCTTCAGGCAGCTTGACGTCTAACGTTTGATTCGAGGCGCCCACAACATCGGGGCGCGCCGAAAGCTCAACCCTTTTTCTTCGCCGCCGCTTTCTTCGCCGCCGCGTTGCCCTTGCTCAACTGCGCCTCCAACTCCTTCTGGATCTCGCCTTCAATCGTCTTGGCAAAGGCGCCGAGCAGGAAGCCGAGCTTGGCTTGCAGGTCGAAGTGATTGGCGGTGACGACGAGCTGGCCGGTCACGCCCGCGCGGGTAAATTCCACCGTGTCGCTGGTGTCGCTTTCCAGCACCGAGCATTCCATGCTGAAGCGTTTTTCCACTTCCTCGGCCCACGCCCACGCCACCTTGCGTGCACCCTTAAGGCCCAGCTTGTGTTCGCGGTGGATGTGGATGTCGGCCATGGCGGGCTCCTTATCGGTGATGGAGGGGGGGTTGGAGGGCACTCAGTTGCGCCTGCCGCTGCGCCTTCGGCAGGGCAGCAAGCTGTTTGACTTCAGCATAGAAGCGGGTGAAATCGGCGCCCGAGCGTGCAAAGAGTTGCTCGAAAGCGCCCACCGAATCGTCGTACGCGCCTTGCACGCCCAGGGCGGCATTGTTGGCGCGTTTCACCCAGCCGTCGTAGCCCTTGAAGCCGCCCCAGCGGCCGGCTTTGAGGGCTTCGTACTCGGCGCGCATTTGGGCCATCACCGCGGCTTTGCCGGCGCGTTTGTCGGCGTCGCTGGCGGGGCTTTTGTACAGCGCGTCGAGCCGCGCGCGGGTGCGGCGGGTGAGCTCGCGAAACTCGCGCCGGCGGGCATCGAGCGCGGCGTATTCGTCGCGAGCGCCTGCACTGCCCTGCGCGGCCAGCCAGCGTGCGCCGCCGATGCGTTCCACCGCGGTGGCGAACGATTCGTTGAACTGGGTGTCATCAGTCGCATAGGCCACCTGGTGGGCCAGTTCATGAAAGATCATCCGCGCCAATTCACCTTCGGGCCAGTTGATGAAGGTGTTGAGCAACGGGTCGCCGCCGGCCCAGTTCAGCCAGCCCAGGGTGGAATAGGCCGGCACGCCGTAGACGCTGGTTTCCAGGCCTTCGGCCTTCAACTGCGCGGCCTGCGCCAGGGCTTGGCCTTGATCGAAGTAGCCGCGGTAACCCACGCAGCCCAAGACCGGGAAGCACCAGGTCCTGAGCGTGAGCGAAAGCTCGGGCGTGGCCACCACGTTCCACACCACCGCGCTGCGTTTCAGGTCAGCGTAGGCGCGGTAGCTGGTGTTGTCGGGCAGCTTGAGTTCGGCCACGGCGTAGTCGCGCATGCGCCGTGCAAGCGCCAACCGTTCGCGCAGCTTGGGCGGGGTTTGGTCGTCAACCAACCAGTCACTCACCGGCCGCGCCTGGCGCATCAGTTCAAGGTGCCCACCCGCTGACTGCGCGTAATAACCGAGCGCGCAGCCGCTGCCCAGGCACAGTGCGGCGGTGGCAGCGAGCGCCGCGCCAATGAGCCCCAAGCCAGCCACGAGCAGCCGCCTCACGCTTGGCCGAAGGCCGCGGGCGCGGCGCGCGCCCGACCAAGCGCAGCGGCGCGCACCTGCACCAGGCAGTCGTAGAAGGCCGGGGCGGCGCCCATGTCGGTGAGCCGCTGGTGCGTGAGTTCATTGACGTTGGTGCCGCCCACGCCGTCTTTGCGCCACCAGACGCCCAGGCCATTCACCACGCCGGGCCGGGCACGCTGGTTCACGGCGCATTTGCAAAGATAGTGGCCTCGATCGTTAAACACCTCGATCGCCTGCCCATCCACCAGGCCGCGCGCCGCGGCGTCCTGGGCATGCATTTCCAGCAGCGGCTCGCCTTCCACCGCGCGCAGGCTCTTCACATTCACGAAGCTGGAGTTGAGGAAGTGGCGCGCGGGGGGTGAGATGAAAGCCAGCGGATAAGCCTGCGCCAGTTGCGGGCTGGACTGTTCGCTTTCGTAGTTGGGCACATGGTCGGCCACGCCCAGGCCAAGTGGATTCGCCTGCGCGCGGCCGTCGGGCGTGAGGAAACCACCCTCGGCAAAGGGCGCCTCGGCGATGTCGAGCTTGACCCAGCCGCGTTCGCGCAGCGTGTCGAAATTGATGGACGATGCCTTGTAGGCCATGCGCGCCAGCGTGTCGTCGTCTTCACGAAAGCAGGGCTCGGTGAAACCCATGCGCGCAGCCAGATCACGAAAGATCTGCGTGTTCGGTTTGGCCTGGCCCAGCGGTGCGATGGCCGGCTCGTTCAACAGCACATCGGTGTGGCCGTACGAGAAGTGGATGTCGAGATGTTCAAGCTGCGTGGTGGCGGGCAGCACCACGTCGGCGTGGTCGGCGGTGTCGGTGAGGAAGTGTTCCAGCACCACGGTGAACAAGTCTTCGCGCGCGAAGCCGGCCACCACCGCGCGGCTTTGCGGCGCCACAGCCACCGGGTTGCTGTTGTAGACGATCAGCGCCTCGATGCGTGGGCCGAAGTCGGCTGAGCTTTCACGCTGGAGATCATCACCAATCGTCACCATGTTCAGCGTTCTCGGCTGGCGCCCGGCCAGCAGATCAGGCCGCTGCAACTGCGGGTTCAGGTGCGGCGCGAACCAGCCCGAGGCTGAGAGCAACAGCCCGCCCGCACGGTGCCGCCAGGCACCCACCAGGCAGGGCAGCAGCGCGATCAGCCGCACCGCGCTGCCGCCGCCGTGCACGCGCTGCATGCCGTAGTTCAGGCGGATGGCGGCGGGCTTCGTGCTGGCGTAGTCGTGCGCCAGTTGTTGAATGGATTCAACCGTTAACCCGCACACCGCCGCGGCACGCTCCACCGGCCATTGCAGCGCGCGCTCGCGCAGCTCGGGCCAGCCTTGAACATGGCGCTCGATGTAGTCATGGTCCAGCGCATCGGTGCGGATCAGCTCGTTCATCAGCGCCAGCGCCAGCGCGGCATCGGTGCCCGGCAGCAAGGCCAGGTGGGCGTGACACTTCTCGGCGGTTTCGGTGCGCCGCGGGTCGATGCAGATTAGCCTGGTGCCGGCGCGCTTGGCGGCCTGCGCGTCGGCCCAGAAATGCAGGTTCGAGGTGATGGAGTTGCTGCCCCAGATGATGATCAGGCGGCTCTCGGCGAAGTGCTCGACATGCATGCCGACCTTGGCGCCATAAGTGGCGGCCAGGGCTTCGCCGCCGGCCATGGAACAGATGCTGCGGTGCAGGCGCGAAGCGCCGAGCTTGTTGAAGAATCGCGCCGCCATGCCTTCGCCCTGCACCAGGCCCATGGTGCCGGCGTAGCTGTAGGGCACGATGGCTTGCGGGTCGCGCGCGGCGATGCCCTTGAGCCGGGTGGCGATCAGGTCTAACGCTTCATTCCAGCCAATGGGCTTGAACTGGCCGCTGCCCTTGGGGCCGGTGCGCAGCAGCGGCGTGAGCACGCGATCGGGGTGGTAGCTGCGCTCGGTGTAGCGCGACACCTTGGTGCACAGCACGCCGCGGGTGGGTGGGTGGTCGGGGTCGCCGGCCACCTTGGTGGCCACGCCGTCTTGCACGGTGATGCGCAGCGCACAGGTGTCGGGGCAGTCATGCGGGCAGGCGCCGCGCACGGTTTTGACGGTGGGCAAGGGGGTCATCGAAAGATGATGACACAGCGCGTTTTCCCGGTCATGCAGGCAAGGTGGCGGCAGGTGATGCGCGGGTAAGATGACTCTTTGCCCAGGAGGCCCGCGCATGAAGCTGATCGACTCCATCGTCACCGACGCCGCCAGCATCGCCACGATGCGGCGCGACATCCACGCCCACCCCGAGCTGTGCTTTGAAGAGCGGCGCACGGCCGACACCGTGGCGCAGGCGCTCACGAGTTGGGGCATTCCCATCCACCGCGGCCTGGGCAAGACCGGGGTGGTGGGCATCATCAAGAACGGCACGTCCACGCGCGCCGTGGGCCTGCGCGCCGACATGGACGCCCTGCCCATCACCGAACGCAACCAGTTCGCCCACGCCAGCACCACCCCCGGCAAGATGCACGCCTGCGGCCACGACGGCCACACCGCCATGCTGCTGGGTGCGGCCAAGCACCTGGCCAAGCACCGCAACTTTGATGGCACGGTGTACCTCGTCTTCCAGCCCGCCGAAGAAGGCGGCGGCGGCGCGCGCGAGATGATGAAGGACGGGCTGTTCGAGCAGTTCCCGATGGAAGCCATCTTCGGCGCGCACAACTGGCCGGGCATGCAAGTGGGCCAGTTCGCGCTGCGCGAAGGCCCGGTGATGGCCAGCAGCAATGAATTCAAGATCACCATCCGCGGCAAGGGCGCGCATGCCGCGCTGCCGCACAACGGCGTTGACCCGGTGCCGGTGGCCTGCCAGATGGTGCAGGCGTTCCAGACCATCGTCACGCGCAACAAGAAGCCGATTGAAACGGCGGTGATTTCCGTGACCATGATCCACGCCGGTGAAGCCACCAACGTGATTCCCGACACCTGCGTGCTCGAAGGCACGGTGCGCACCTTCACCACCGAGGTGCTCGACCTGGTCGAACGGCGCATGAAGACCATCGCCGAATCCACCTGCGCCGCGTTCGAAGCCACGTGTGAATTCGTGTTCGTGCGCAACTACCCGCCCACGGTGAACCATGCGGCCGAGACCGAATTCGCCCGCGGCGCGCTGGCCGATGTGGTGGGTGCGGCCAACGTGATCGACTTCGAACCCACCATGGGCGCCGAGGACTTCAGCTACTTTTTGCAAGGCAAGCCGGGCTGCTATTTCCTGATCGGCAATGGCGACGGCGGCCACCGCCAGGGCGGCCACGGCATGGGCCCGTGCATGCTGCACAACCCGAGCTACGACTTCAACGACGACCTCATCCCCCTGGGCGCCAGCGCCTGGGTGCACATGGTTGAAAAGTGGCTGGCCACGCCGCGCTGAGACGTCGACACCGCTTGGTGGAAATACGCCATCGTGAGCCAGGCGCGCGAGGCGGCCGGGCAAGCGGTGCCGGGGCTGGCGGGTTGAAGGCGCTTGCGCTGGGCCTGTCGCTGCTGCTGCTGTCAGCCTGCGGCAGCCTGAGCAGTTTCAGGGTGATGGCACCCGGCGCGTTCGACATGGATCAGGCCGCGCCGAACGTGTACGTTGAACCCACGATGAGCGTTGCGCAGCGCGAGCTGCTGCAGCGGCAAATCAACCTGGGCCGCGCGCAGGTTGAGCGCTTTTTCGGCGAGCTCCAGACCACACCGTACTTTGTCGCCTGCGCCACCCCGACGTGCGCCTTGCGTTTCGGTAGCCATGGCGAGCGCGCGGCCGCATTCGGTGACCACGCGATACGCCTGTCACACAACGGTTTGACCGCACCGCTGGTGGCACATGAATGGGCTCATGCGGAGGTCTACCGGCGCGTTGGCGGCTGGTTGAAGGTGGGACGCATACCGCGCTGGTTCGACGAAGGCTTGGCGGTGGTGATTGCGGACGAGGCGCGCCATTCCGAAACAAACTGGCGTGAGATTCAACGCCGCGGCCAGGCCACACCGGCCTTGGCGGAACTGATGTCGCGCAGTGACTGGGTCGCCGCAGTCATCCGCTACGGTGAGCCCAATGTGGATGACCCGAACAACCTGCGCGCCGTCTACAGCACCGCCGGGCACGAACTGCGGCGCTGGCTGGCCTGCGCCGGGCCGGCCGGCACGCTGGCACTGCTCAGCGCGGTGCGGGCCGGCGAGCCTTTCGCCGCCGCATACGGGCGCCTGGGCGGCCGTTGCGCCGGATGAAGTGCATGCCGGCGGCCAGGCTGTGAGCGAGCGTTCAGCTTCGCCTTGACTGGAACGTTAAGCGCCCGGCATGTCGATCGCGGCGAGAACCACCCGGTGTCGTGACCCCACACTAATGCGCCGCGATGATCTTCGACAAGAAGTCTTTGGTGCGCTCGTTCTTCGGGTGCGCAAAGAATTCATCGGGCGTGTTCTGCTCGACGATCTGGCCCTGGTCCATGAAGATCACGCGGTCGGCCACGCTGCGGGCAAAGCCCATTTCATGCGTCACGCACAGCATGGTGATGCCCTGGCCGGCCAGTTCGATCATCACGTCGAGCACCTCGTTCACCATTTCGGGGTCGAGCGCCGAGGTGGGCTCGTCGAACAAAATGATCTTGGGCGTGAGGCACAGCGCGCGCGCAATGGCCACGCGCTGCTGCTGGCCGCCTGAAAGCTGCAAGGGGTACTTGGCGGCCTGCTCGGCAATGCGCACGCGCTCAAGCTGCACCATGGCACGGGCTTCGGCGTCTTTCTTCGGCAGCTTGCCCACCCACATCGGCGCCAGCGTGAGGTTTTCCAGCACGGTGAGGTGCGGGAACAGGTTGAAGCTCTGGAACACCATGCCCACCTGCCGGCGGATGGCTTCAATGGCCTTGACGTCGTCACTCAGCGTGACGCCGGCGACGATGAGGTCGCCTTCCTGATGTTCTTCTAACCGGTTGATGCAGCGGATCAACGTCGATTTGCCCGAACCCGATGGGCCGCAAATGACGATGCGCTCACCCTTGGCCACGGCCAGGTCGATGTCGCGCAGCACGTGGAACTGGCCGTACCACTTGTTGACCTTGCGAAATTCGATGATGTGCTCAGCATCTGCCATGCCTGTGGCTCCCATTCATGACCGCCGTGTGCCGGTATTCAAGTGCCGCTCGACCCATTGGCTGTAGCGCGACATCGCGAAGCAGCACACGAAGTAGATGGCGGCCACGAAGAGCTGGCCTTCGAGGAAGAACTTGCGCCAGTCGGCATCGCCCAGCGCGAGTTGCAGCGCACCCGTCAGGTCGTACAGGCTGACGATGGTGACCAGCGAGGTGTCTTTGAAGGCGCCGATGAAGGTGTTCATGATCGCCGGCACCACCATGCGCAGCGCCTGCGGCAACACGATCTTGCCCGTGGCCTGCCAGTAGTTCAGGCCCAGCGATTGCGCCGCTTCGAGCTGGCCCTTGGGCAGCGCCTGCAGGCCGCCGCGCACCACCTCGGCCAGGTAGGCGGCGCTGAACAGCGTCATGCCCACCAGCACGCGCACCAGCACGTCGATGTTGGTGCCCTGCGGCATGAACAGCGGGAACATGAACGAGGCCATGAACAGCACTGAAATGAGCGGCACGCCGCGCACCAGTTCCACATACAGCACGCACACGGTGCGGATGCCGGGCAGCCTGGATGCCCGGCCGAGTGCCACCAGCAGCGCCAGCGGGAAGGCCAGCACCAGGCTCATCGTGCTTAACATCAGCGTGAGTGGGAAGCCGCCCCAGCGCGAGGTTTCCACCTCGGTCAGGCCCAGCATGCCGCCCTTCATCAACACGAAGAAGGCCACGCCCACCACCCCCCACAAGCCCAGCAGCCAGACGCGCCAGAATGGCCGCCAGCAGCTCGCCACCAGCAGCGCGATCAATAGCAGGCAGGCCACCAGCGGGCGCCACTGCTCGGCATAGGGGTAGCGGCCGAAGAGGATGAGGCGGTACTTCTCGGCCACCACGCCCCAGCAGGCGCCGTGCTCGGCGGCGGCACGGCAGGCGGCGTTGTCGGGCGCGAACACAGCCTGCACGAAGCCCCATTGAATGATGCCGGGCAGCGAAAGCACGGCCAGCACCAGCACGGCCACGGTGGCAATGCTGTTGGCCCAGCCGTCGAACAGATTCGCCTTCAGCCAGGCCAGTGCGCCGCCCGCCAGCTTGGGCGGTGGCCGGCTTGCCACGGGCACGAAGGCCTGCGACGCCACCTCGTTCATCAGCGTTCCCTGATCGCCGCGCGGCGGTTGTAGGCGTTCATGAACGCGGCCGTGAGCAGCGATAGCGTGAGGTAGCAGGCCATGATCACGGCGATGCATTCAATCGCCCGGCCTGTCTGGTTCAGCGAGGTGTTGCTGATGGACACCAGGTCGGGGTAGCCCACGGCCACGGCCAGCGACGAGTTCTTGGTGAGGTTCAGGTATTGGCTGGTGACGGGCGGAATGATCACGCGCAGCGCTTGCGGCAACTGCACCAGGCGGATCGCCTGGCCGCGGCTCAGGCCCAGCGCGGCGCTGGCCTCATGCTGGCCAAACGGCACGGCCAGGATGCCGGCGCGAACGATTTCGCCAATGTACGCAGCGGTGTAGATGGTCAGGCCGATCAGCACGGTGAGGTATTCGGGCGTGACCGAGCCGCCGCCCACCACGTTGAGTTCAGTCTTTTCGGGCGTGTCAACGCCGCCGGGTGCACCGCCGGCCAGCCAGCCCAGCACGCCCAGGCCGAGCATCAGCGCCAGGCCGGGCCAGAACACGGGCCGCTGCCGGCCGGTGGCTTCGAAGTGCGTGCGCGCGCGGCGCGACCACAGCCACGCGCAGGCCAGGCCCGCCGCCAGCCCCACCACGGTGAAGACATGGCCAGCCGCCCAAAGCGGCACCGGGAACTGCAAGCCGTTCTTGCTGAAGAACACGCCGGCCGCGGGTTGCATTGCGTCTTCAATCGGCGGCAGCAACTCGGTCATCACGAAGTACCAGATGAACAGTTGCAGCAGCAGCGGCACGTTGCGGAACAGCTCCACGTAGGACGTGCACAGCGTGCGCAACAGGAAGTTGCGCGACAGCCGGCCAATGCCCACCAGCGTGCCCAGCAACGTGGCCAGCACGATGCCCACCAGCGCCACGCGCAAGGTGTTGGACAGCCCCACCGCAAAGGCCTTGAGGTAACTCTCGGCCGAATCGAACGGAATGATGCTTTCGCCGATGGAAAAACCCGCCGGCTGAAGCAGAAAGTCGAACCCGCTCTGGATGCCGCGGGCGCGCATGTTGAGCAGCGTGTTGTTCAACAAATAGGCGCCGGCGCCGAAGATCAGCGCCAGCGCCAGCACCTGGTACAGCACGCCGCGAAACGCCGCGCTGCGCCAAGTCCAGGCCCGCTTCCTGGGCGGCGCGGGGCGGGCAGGGGTCATGCCATGTGCGCTGAATCAGCCCGGCTTGTTTGAACCGTTAGCGCACCGGCGGGGCGTACATCAAGCCACCCTTGTTCCACAGGTTGTTGGCCCCGCGCGGCAGCTTGAGCGCCGACTTCGGGCCGACGTTGCGTTCGAAGATTTCGCCGTAGTTGCCCACCGCCTTGATGGCGCGGTAGGCCCAGTCTTTGTCGAGCCCCAGCAGCTTGCCGGTGTCTTCGCTGGTGCCCAGGATGCGCTGCACCACCGGGTCTTTGCTGTCGGCTTTCAGGCCATCGACATTGTCCTGGGTGATGCCGTATTCCTCGGCCTCGATGAGTGCGAAGACCACCCATTTGACGATGGCGAACAGCTCGTCGTCACCCCGGCGCACCGACGGGCCAAGAGGCTCCTTGGAGATCAGTTCGGGCAGCACCACATGGTCTTCGGGGTTGCCGGCTTCCTTGTTGCGCACCGAGGCCAGGCCCGAAGCATCAGTGGTGTAGGCCTGGCAGCGGCCAGAGAAGTACGCCTTGTTGGTGGCCTCTTGCGTTTCGAACACCACCGACTTCATGTTCAGGCCGGCGGCCTTGGAATAGTCGGTCAGGTTCTTCTCGGTGGTGGTGCCCGACTGCACGCACACGGTGGCGCCCTTGAGCTGCTTGGCGCTGGTGATCTTGCTCTTCTTGGTGACCATGAAGCCCTGGCCATCGTAGTAGGTGACGCCGGTGAAGTTCAGGCCCAGTGATGCGTCGCGGGTGAGCGTCCAGGTGGTGTTGCGCGAGAGCACGTCAACCTCGCCCGACTGCAAGGCGGCGAAGCGCTGCGCGGCGTTGAGCGGCGTCCATTTGATCTTGCTGGCGTCATTCAGCAGCGTGGCGGCGATGGCCTTGCACACATCCACGTCAAGCCCGGCCCAGTTGCCCTGGCTGTCAGCGGCTGAAAAGCCCGGCAGGCTGGGGTTGACGCCGCAGACCAGTTGGCCGCGGGCCTTGATGGCATCAATGGTTTTGCCGGCCTGGGCGGGTGCAGCGAAGGCCGCGGCCAGGGCAGCAGCGATGAGGATATGACGCATTTGAAATCTCCAGAGATGACCGAGGTGCGACCTCGAAAACGTGCGCGACTGTGCCGCTGCCACCCGTGGCACGCAAGCCGCACAAACACTGATGCAGAAACCGCGCCGGGCGCCTGTGGGCTCAGCGATGCAGCAAAAGGTCGAACTCACTGGCGCTGCGCTGGTGGCAAAACGCGGCCAGCGCATCCAGGCTCACCGGCTTGTAGCCGCGCTTGACCGAGGCGCGCTGCGCAAACTGAGCCGCCAACTGCAGCAAGGTGGCTACTTCGGCATCACTGGCGCTGTCGCAGCGCAATTCGATCATGGCCACGTCCACCTCGGCCCAGAAGCTGGCCGGCAGGGCGTGGATGATCTTCAGGTCGTGGCCCTGGGTGTCTGATTTCCAGATCACGCGCGCGCCCGGCGCATGCGCACGCGCGGCGTGGATGTGCTGCAAGGCGTGGGTGCCCGAGATGACATTGACGGTCTTTTGCAGCACAGCGGCGCGCGGCTGGCCGGCGGGTAACTCATCAAGCGAGCAGTCGCCGGCGTTACCGGAGTCCACATGCAAGACCCGCTGCGCGCTGGCGTCGGACACGGCGGCGTCAACGATCGTGATGTTCGGCAGCGGTGCCAGGTTGAAGCGCAGTTGCGCCAGGTTGCCTGGTTCGGGTTCAAAGCAGCAAGCCCCCACCCATTGCCCGGGGTCGGGGGCCAGGAGCTGGCGCGTCACCAGCCCCACATTGGCCCCCATGTCCACCAAGAGCCGCGGCGGGCCAGGCAACTTGCGTACCAGTGCGCGCAGTTGCGCCACCTGCTCGTCATGCCAATGGCCATAGGCCAGCGTGCGCGGGCCAATGATGCCGTCCAGGGGCAAACGCAGCGGGCTGCCTTGATAGGCCAGCGGCGAACCGGCAGGCGGTGTCCAGGTCACTTCGCTGACGGCGAAACGATCTTGAAACGCGGCGATCGTGCGGCGCGCGCCGTTCGCCCGGCGCCGCGCGGCGAGGGTCTGCAACCAGTTCATGGCTGGGCCCGAAGCAGGCCCAGGCCTTGCAAAGCGGTGGTGGCCCTGGCCGCCCCCAGGAAGTGATGGCCTTGCCAACCCAGGGCGTGCGCGGCGTCGATGTTGTGCGCCACATCGTCGATGAACAAACTTTCGGCCGGGACCAGGCCGAACTGCTGCGCCGTCAGCTGAAAGATGGCCGGCTCGGGCTTGATGTGCCCCACCCGAGCGGAAAACACGCCGCCGCGAAAGTGGCTGAAAAAGCCATGCTGGCGTTCAATGTGATCGGCGTAAGACGCCGGCATGTTCGACAGGAAGTACAGCGGGTGCCCTTGCTGCGCCAAGGCTGCGAGCAAGGCCACCGCCTCAGTCAGCGGCTCCAGTTCGGCTGGAATGACATCGACCACCGCCTGCACATCCGCTGGCGGCAAGCCGGTACGCCGCGCGATGCGGGCCACCAACTCAGGGGGTTCAACCGTGCCGCGGTCGAACTCACCCCAGTCACCGCCAAAGCCCTGGAAGATGGCGTGGGCGATGTCATCTGCCGCGGCGTCGCTCAAGGCGCGCTGCGGCATGGCTGCTCGCATCACCTCGCGCGGGCGCCAGCGCAGCAAGACACCCCCCAAATCGAAAACAATGTTCATGCGCGCAACCTCTTCAACAACGCGGCGGTAGAAGCGTCCAGACCGGCAAGGTCGCCACTGGCAAAGCGCGGCAGCAAGTCGCCGGCCAAGGCCTTGCCGAGTTCCACACCCCATTGGTCGAAACTGTTGATGCCCCACAGCGCGCCGCTGGTGAAGACACGGTGTTCGTACAGCGCGATCAAGGCGCCCAGCGCGCGCGGCGTGAGCCGTTCCAACACCAGCGTGGTGCTCGGCCGGTTGCCCGGGAAGGCGCGGTGGTGCGACAGCACGTCGCGGTCGAGTTCGGCCGCTGCGGTCGGCGCGCTTTCGTTGCGCGCCGCGGCAGCCGTCTTGCCCAGCATCAGCGCCTGGGCTTGCGCCAGGCAGTTGGCCAGCAGCTGGGTGTGCAAATCGGCATGCGGGTGCTCGGGCGTGCGCACGGCGATGAACTCGACCGGGATCACATCCGTGCCCTGGTGCAGCATCTGAAAGTAGGCATGCTGGCCGTTCGTGCCGGGTTCGCCCCACACCACCGGGCTGGTGCCGAACGGCAGGCCGGCGCCGGCCACATCGACGCACTTGCCATTGCTTTCCATTTCAAGCTGCTGCAAGTAGGCCGGCAAGCGCTTCAGGCCCTGGTGGTAGGGCGCCACGCTGCGACTGCTGAAGCCGTGGAAGTTGCGGTACCAGACATCGAGCAGGCTTAAGCGCACGGGCAGGTTTTTTTCCAGCGGCGCAGCGGCGAAGTGTTGATCCATGGCGTGTGCGCCGGCCAGGAATTGCCTGAAGCCATCGGCCCCCAACGCTAACGCAAGGGGTAAGCCAATCGCGCTCCAGATCGAATAGCGCCCGCCCACCCAATCCCAGAAGCCAAACGTGGTGCTGATGCCGAATGCGGCCGCAGCCTTCAGGTTGGTGGTGACGCCGACGAAGTGCCTGGCGACATTGCTGCCACCTTGCGCCACAAACCACGCCCGCGCCACCGCCGCGTTGGCCATGGTTTCTTGCGTGGTGAAGGTCTTGCTGGCAATGACGAACAGCGTGTGGCGTGGATCAAGCTGTTTGAGCACCGGCGCGATGTCGTGGCCATCGACATTGCTCACGAAGTGAAACCGCAGCCGCGGGTGGGCAAAGGCTTGCAGGGCGATCACCGCCATTTGCGGGCCGAGGTCGGAGCCGCCGATGCCGATGTTGACCACGTCGGTGATTTGCGCGTCAGCCCGCACTTGTTCGGCATGGGCGAGCATGGCGTTCAACACGCCATGCACATCATGCGAAAACGGCGCCGCACCCGGTGGCGCGCGCAAGGCCGTGTGCAGCACGGCGCGGCCTTCGGTGGTGTTGATGGGCTCACCGGCCAGCATGGCGTCGCGCTGCTGCGCCAGGCCGCATTCGGCGGCCAGTTCAAGCAAGTAGCGCTGGGTAGCGGTGTCGATCAGGTTCTTCGACAAATCGGCAAACACCTCGGGCGCTTCAATGCTGAAGGCGGCGACGCGGCCGGGGTCGCGGGCGAAGGTTTCGCGCAAGTCGAGTTCGCGCCCGTGGGCCTGGTAGTGGCCGTTGAGTGCGGCCCAGGCCGCGGTTTGGTCACAACGAGGGTGGTTCATGATGAAGGTTTAACGGTTGATTCAAGCTGCTACGACCGACAAGCCGTGCCCGGCCAGGCGCAGCGTCGCCGCCTGCCCTGCGGCCCAGGGCTGCGCCACATCGGGGCTGACGACGAAGATCTCGCCCAATTCGGTTTGCAGCGTCACTTCCAGCACATTGCCCAGGTAGGCGCACTTGCTCACCGTGGCGGCCAGGCCAGGCTGGCCAGCGGGCAGCTCGCCGGCTTGTATCTCCCAGGCTTCGGGCCGCACCGCCACCTTCACCGCGCCGGCGCGAACGCCGTGGCGCGGGCTGAAGCTCAAAGGCCCCAGGCGCACGGCACCGTCGGCCTGCACCTGGGCATCAAACAACATCGCCTCGCCCATGAAACCGGCCACGAATTCGCTCACCGGGCGTTCATACAGCGCCTGCGGCGTGCCGGCCTGGGCGATCAGGCCGGCGTCCATGACCACGATTTGATCGCTCACCGCCAGCGCCTCGCTCTGGTCGTGCGTCACATAGGCCACGGTGAGTTTCAGGCGCTGCTGCAGGCTGCGGATTTCTTCGCGCATGCTGCGGCGCAGGCGCGCGTCGAGGTTGCTCAGCGGTTCGTCGAACAGCAGCACCGAAGGCTGCAAGACCAATGAGCGCGCCACGGCCACGCGCTGTTGCTGGCCGCCTGAAAGCTCG